>NZ_DIMV01000008.1:0-29701 GCF_002425715.1 Mesotoga sp. UBA5557 | reverse complement strand
TTCGATCCATGTTCTACCTGCACATTCCCTGCGGGGTTTATATTGCCTCCCGCTCCCGCCGTCGCGGTGATCGTGTAGGTCTTCAGTCTGAAGTTGGCTACGAGTGTCCTGTTCGCAGTCGCTGTGAACGAGTAAGCGGCATTCGCGCTCACCTGCACCCCGTTCTCTGTCCAGTTGACAAATTCGTAGCCTTCGTTTGGAGTGGCCAAAAGGTTTACAGTATCTCCGTGAGTGTAGTTTCCTCCGCCGCTCACATTTCCACCGGCCGGAGGATTTGCCGAAACGGTTATTGTGTAACTCTTAAGTCGGAATGTAGCGTGAATGGTGTGGTTAGTCGTGACGTTTTTGAAGTTGTATGTGGAAACGGCCCCAATAGAGACTCCATCTACCTTTACGTCTTCTATCTCGTATCCAGTATTCGGGGTTATGTTGAACAATCTGTTCGATCCATGTTCTACCTGCACATTCCCTGCGGGATTTATACTACCTCCAGCCCCCGCTGTCGCGGTGATCGTGTAGGTCTTCTTTGTGAGTATCACACCGACTGTCTCATCGCCATCGACATTGACGTTGCCAGTCGCGTTGTTGTATCCTATCTTGCTCACCGTATATGCTCTGTTGCCAGCCAGCACTCCAGTAAACACCGCCTTTCCCTGCGCGTCCGTGGCCTTTGTCTCACCGTAGAATGTTACGCTCGCGCCCTGAACTGCTCCCTGGTTATCGCTCACGTTGAAGGTCACTGTATATGTTGGAGGAGGCAGAAGTGAGAAGCTGGCGTGGATCGTGTGGTCAGCAGCGACTTCAGTGAAAGTATACGATGTCCTCGGTCCAACAGACTCCCCATCGATCAGTACGTCTTCAACGTTGTAGCCCTCATCGGGAGTTATAGCAAACTCCTGATCATCTCCATGATTTACTGAGACATCACCAGAGGGATCTATGTTTCCTCCCGCTCCATCCGTCGCGGTGATTGTGTAGGTCTTCAGTCTGAAGTTGGCCACGAGCGTTCTGTTCGCGGTAGCCACGAATGAGTAAGCGGCATTCGTGCTTACCTGCTCTCCATTCTCTGTCCAGTTGACGAACTCATAGCCTTCGTTTGGAGTGGCCACAAGGTCCACAGTGTCTCCGTGGTTGTAGCTCACGGCTCCAGTTACCGTTCCACCGGCAGGAGGATTGGCCGATACGGCTATTGTGTAAGTCTTAAGTCGGAATGTAGCGTGAATAGTATGATTGGCGGTCACGTTGTTGAATGTGTAGCTGGATACAGCTCCAACGGAAACTCCGTCTACTTCGACATCTCCTATGTCATAACTGGCATTGGGAATTATTGTGAATGATTGACTCGAACCGTGGGTAACATTCACATTCCCTGCGGGGTTTATATTGCCTCCCGCTACAGCCGTCGCGGTGATCGTGTAGGTCTTCAATCTGAAGTTGGCTACGAGTGTCCTGTTCGAGGTCGCCGTGAACGAGTAAGCGGCGTTCGCGCTTACCTGCACTCCATTCTCTGTCCAGTTTATGAATTCATAGCCTTCGTTTGCAGTGGCCACAAGGTTAACAGCATCTCCGTGATTGTAGCTCCCGGCTCCAGTTATTGCTCCACCGGCCGGAGGATTGGCCGATGCGGCTATCGTGTACTTCTTTATTGTGAAGGTCGCTGTTACTGTCTTATTTGAATCCATTGCTATGTTTGCGGGATTTGCAGAACCACTAAGGTCTCCGCTCCAGCCGGCGAAGTTCCAGCCCTCATCCGGGGTAGCGGTAAGCTGTACTTCCTCTCCATAATCGTATGCAGTTTTGTTCGGATTCTTCGTTACAGTTCCCTGGCCTACTACGTTTGTCGTCAGTGTATAGGTCTTGAGCTTGAAAGTTGCGTGGATTGTGTGATCTGATGTAACTTTGGTGTAAGTGTAATTGTCGACTTGCCCGATTGATACTCCGTCAGAAACTACATCTTCTATAGCATAACCATCATCGGCAATTACACTGAAATTAATACTGTCTCCATGATCGACTTCCACCTCTCCGGAAGGATCTATGCTTCCTCCCGGTCCTGCTGTCGCAGTGATAATGTAAGCCTTCCTTTCAAGAGTTACTTCTACAGTTTTGTCCTCATCCACGTTAACGCTTCCAATAGCTTCGTTGTAGCCTGCCTTGTTCACAAAGTAATCCTTGTTCCCCGCCAACACACCAGCAAACACTGCTTTGCCACTCGCGTCTGTGGTCTTTGTCTCACTATTGAAAGTGACGTTCGCTCCTTGCACGGCTCCGGATGAATCAATCACTGAAAACGTTACGGAAAATGATTCTTCTCCCACAACTTGAACGCTGACTTTCTTCAAAGCGCTCTTGTATTTGTCTTTGGTCGCCTCAATTGTAATCTCTGCCTCTCCGGCAGAGACACCGATTACCATACCAGAAGTTGTGACTGTCGCTACCGATTCGTTGTTGGAAGAAAACTTCAAGGTAGCATCCTCTGGTTTTACTTTGATTCGTATCTGCTCCGACTCACCGATTCCAATTGACAGCTCTGAATTCTCTATTGACAGAGTTACGTTTCGAAAAAGAAAGCAACCTTGGGTCGAGAAAACCACAAGAACAAGCAAAATAGACAGTAAAACTGATGAAGTCTTTTTCACAGAAATCTGCTCCTTGAAGGAAATATGTAATTTTAAAATACCTGCTATTAAGATATTTTACCATGTTGTCATCTTATTCAACAAAGTGAGAGGGGTACCTTAGAATATCAACGGTTATTTCAGTTTATTAGTGTAGCGCAGGGCTTCAATGATTTCTTCTATGTGAACTCCCCAACCAGCGTTGAGAAACTGGTTCTCTTCAATTTCCTTTCCGCCTCTTCTGAGTTTCGGGCTGAAGCCCAGCGGCAGATGAACCGTCCTGCTCTGGATTGCCCAGACCTTCCCTTTCATGTCCACTATCGGCCCGCCGCTCTGGCCAAGAAGACCTGGCGAAGAGGTCTCAATGAATTTCGCAATCGTCTTTGCCTCTTTGAATGCAGGAGCCACTACGGTTCTTGTGTATATTCCCTCAATCGGATAGAGTGATGGCAAGCTCTTGCTGTCCATCAAAAATCTGGAGTTCTTTTTGTCAAAGGAGGCTCTTATTCTAGAAAAGGGATAACCGACCCTGCACAAGCTAGTTCCAATACTCATTTCCTCAGGTGTCACGAAAACGGGATACTCCATGATCTCAGAGGGGTCGAACGGGTCAAGTCTACCAACAACTAGATCGGACTCTGGGAATGGCTTTATATCCTTCAGGCTCTTTCCATCTCCACCCCACCAAAACGAATGATTTTCAATCTTCTTCTCCGGATCGTTTTCCTTTTTCGTCTGCTGCTGTTTGTATAAGAAATACGATTGCCACAGGTGAGCAACTGTTATTATCCAGCCTTCTCGATTAAGTATCATGAAGGTCCCGCAAGTTGCGGACACCTTGCCCGTACCGCTTCTCGTAAGAACTACGACCGGTCTTGTGAACTGACTTGCTATCCTAAAAGCTTCCGAAAACACTTCGCACCTCCAGTAGCGTTGCCTGAATTCAGATGCTGCTCTTAGCCGATAGTCTCTATCCAGAGACTTTTCGCTTGCATTTTCGTACAAAGTGACACATTAGAATGGTAACATACCGGGGTTTCCCGTCCTAGCTTAATGCGGTACAATTTAGCTGATCAATGATATCGGATTAGGAGTGATCACTTGAAAGTAGCATTCAGGACATTCGGTTGCCAGATGAATATGAACGATACAGAAGCTATGATGGGTATTCTCTCTGCCGCCGGTCACAAGATTGCAGGCAGTGAGGAAGAAGCAGACGCAATCATCGTAAACACATGCGCCGTAAGAGGCAAATCTGAGGACAAGCTGTACGGCAAACTAGGCCAACTGAAGGCGCTTAAGAAGAAGAACGGGAGACTTCTGGTAGGTGTCTGCGGATGTGTAGCCGAGAAGAATGCCACCGAACTGCTTACTCACAAAGAGGTCGACTTCGTTTTTGGGACACGCTCGATTACGAAAGTAGGTGAATTGCTCAGAAGAGCGGAGTCGGGCGAGAGATTCATAGAGATGGGCGACTTCATTGATGAACTCGATTCGGATACTCCTAGAATTAGGACTAGCTCGCATCACGCTTGGATTACCATAATATTTGGATGCGACAAATTCTGTTCTTACTGCATTGTGCCATATACAAGAGGAAGAGAGAAGAGCAGGGAAATGGAAGACATCCTATCCGAGGCAAGAGGACTTGCTGGAAGGGGTTATAGAGAGATTACCTATTTGGGACAGAATGTCGACTCTTATGGCAAGGATCTGGATGATGGATCGTCCCTTGCAAATCTTATTAGAAAGACTTCAAGAATAGAAGGGATTGAGAGAATCTGGTTCCTAACCTCCTATCCGAGGGACTTCAGTGACGAACTGATAGATGTTATAGCTTCATCCGATAAGATATCACGCTCAATTCACCTCCCAGTACAATCGGGAAGCAATAGAATTCTTAAATCAATGAACAGGGGCTATTCGAGAGAGTACTATCTAGATCTCATCGAGCGTGTCAAAACAAGAATTCCTGATGCAACCTTGAGCACTGATATTATTATCGGCTTTCCCGGGGAGACAGAAGAGGAGTACATAGAAACGGTTTCGCTTGTGAAGGAAATCAGATTTGAACGAATCAACCTGGCAATGTATTCACCCAGAGAAGGCACGATATCTGCAAGAAAGATGGCTGATGATGTTCCACAAGAAGTGAAGACTAGAAGGCTCAATGATCTTCTCGCTTTGCAAAAACACATCAACAGGGAAGAAAACGAGAAGTATCTTGACAGAATTATAGATGTAATCGGCGAAGGCAAGATCAAAGGAAACGGCAAGATCTACGGAAGAACAATGAACAACAAAATCGTCATCTACGAAGCACAACCCGAACTGATCGGCAAATCTGTTAAGATCAAAGTAGATAGAGTATCCGCGGGACCGTTGTATGGAGTAATTACACCATGAGACAGGGGTGCGGGGTTGCAGGTTCGTGGTAGGAAAGAGCAAAATGAAACTCGTTGATCGTTGAATGTTCACCGTTCTCCGAGACCGCCGCCGAGACCGAAACATCTTCGCTCCAGAGCGACAATCTGTTCTTCGTTCTGGGCACGAGGGAGACCGGAGGGGCGGGCTTGCGGGCTCGGTAGGGAAGATCGAGTTGAAACTGGTTCACCGATGAGCGGTTCACCGCTCGCCCAGGAAACATGTTTTTCGTTCCGGAACAAGTATCTGTAAGTCGTTTTTGGTCAAACCATTTATTCAAAGAATAGCGAGAAGGGGAAAGCAAAGAGGGCAGGGACAGGCACGGATCCGGAGCATCTCAGAAGCTTTGAAAAGCTCTTTAATCCCCTCTCGAGAGGGGCGCCGATGGCTTCATCGCCGACGGGGTGTGACTAGCCGGCCTTCTCGGAGAACGGAGGACTTTTGAACGACAACGTTATTTTCATCAGCTATCAGCGTTTTAGGAGCGGGATTCTGAAACAATTTCAGCATGACGGAATCCTTGACAAAGAACCACGAACCTGGACGCGCAGCGTCGGAACGAAGAACCGTTCTTCGAAGGACGGGTTCATGGTCTTGGACGAAGGACCAAGGACGGATCTGGTTCAAGCATGACCGACAGATCGCGGCATTTCTAATCTGATTTGTCTGTCCCGCACTTGCAACTTGGAACTGGCAACTTGCAACTGCTCTTTCGAAGGACGGGTCCATGATTTGGGGCGAAGGACCAAGGACGGCTCTCTTGAGCATGACGGGTTGTGAGGTTCTCAGAACGACCTTTCTTTTGAGTCCTCTTTCGAGAGACTCATTATTATCTTTAGTTAGGGAGTTAGTGAGGAATAATATGATACTCCTTCTCCCTCAACAAGGTATGCTGTGTTTGGCTCTTGATGATCCTGACCTTAAGTCCTCCCTTGAGGGAGGAGGGCCACGCAGTGGCGGAGGGTGTTGGCCTTTGAAGATAGATAGCGAAAAACGGGACAGACGTCAGGACCCCGCCAGTCTCTGTTTTTGCTTCTTGGCTTTTCACAGCGCTCAGCGTGCAGCGTATTTTGAAAGCGGATCTTCAGGTCGCAAACACCCGCCCCGCTCAAATTGGGATTGTAGATCAAGAGCATATAGTCAGGTTCATTTGCTAATGATGACAATTCTGGAAGTAAGAAGCGAGATGATCAAACTCCAAAGAAGATGATGTGTTGAATGATAAGTTGCTCAAGCGGGGGGCTAAAGAATAAGAGTGTAGATATTCGCATAGTCAAGTCTATTTGATAGTGATGACTGATTCTGGAACTAGGAAGCAAAATGATTCGGCATCAAAGAGATGATGCGGGTAATGATGAGCTCTCGAGAGGGGCGCCGATGGTTTCATCGCCGACGGGATGTTTCTAACCGGTCTTCTCAGAGAACGGCGACCTGTGACGGACAGCGTGGTCTTCAGCGAACAGCTTGTTCTCTCAAGCATTGAGCGACTCTTATCGAAGGACGGTTAAATACTGCGTGCAGCGACTCTTTCGAAGGGCGGTTGACAGGCCTTTTGACATGACTGAATCTATAGCAGAATAGGTAGTGAATATACACTCGAGAGGAAAAAAGCAGGGGCAAGATGTTTGATCAAGTTCAGCCTGACCTGGCGTTGCGTTTAATCTTGATCTTCGGACCTCTAACTTTTCACCTCTAAATTGATTATGATCTGATCCAAAGACGCCCTTTTCCACCGAAGATATCTGGCTTAAGCTTGTGATAATGGCTCCATAGTAACGGGTTGTGTTATCGATAATAAGAATAGCAACGCGATATGTTCTTCAAATTGGAGGTCAGTAAATGAAGGTGCTTGGTCTCGTTGTGGAATACAATCCCTTTCATAATGGCCATTTTTATCATCTTTCACATTCGAAAGAGATTGTGAACCCGGATGTCACCGTTGCGGTGATGAGCGGCAATTTTGTTCAGCGAGGAGAGCCTGCAATTGTCGAGAAGTTTGCAAGGGCAAAAGCTGCTCTAGAGCAAGGTGTCGACCTGGTTCTCGAATTGCCGGTAGTGTACTCCTTGCAGGACGCCGGAGGGTTCGCAACGGGATCAATATGGACGCTTGACCATGTGGGAGTAACAGATGTCGTTTTCGGGAGCGAGACAGACGATATAGACCTCATGAAGGCCGTGTCCAAAGTTCTGATCAAAGAACCCGAACACTATCAAGATCTTTTGAAGAGACATCTTAAGACAGGTCATTCATTTCCTAATGCCAGAAAGTATGCTCTGAGAGACTTCATACATACTGAAAATGCGGCTCTTTCACACCGAATTGAAGAGATAGGTTCATCCAACAACATCCTGGGTGTGGAATACTTGAGAGCGATTCAAGAGATAAAGAGCAAGATGATTCCCTACTCAATAAGGAGAGTCGGAGCTTCTTATACTGATGAAGAGCATCGTGGAGAATTCTCTTCCGCAACGGCAATCAGAAGGCTGATTCAAAATGGCAATATCGAGACCGCTTCTCAAACAATGCCAAAGGAATCCCTTGATATAATCCTTCGGGAAATCAGGTGCGGAAGAGGTCCCGTCTTCAAAGAAGATGTTGAATCCTTTTTTATTTCCTTCTTCAGGCTCTTATCAAGAGAGGATTATTGCCGATATTATGGGTTCGTCGAAGGTCTAGACGCGAGGTTTCAAGTATGTTCCATAGAAGGTAGTCTTGAAGGGTTTCTGCACTGCGTCAAATCGAAGCGGTTCACCTTATCTAGAATCAGACGGCTTATGTACTATCCCATCTTCAAGTTCACCGATGACCTAATAAGAAGAAGCAACGAACTCGGCCCTCAATACATTCGGATACTGGGCTTCAATGAAAAGGGAAGAACTCATCTTTCGAACATCAAGCACTCAACGAACATCCCATTCATAACCACTGCTTCTTTATGGAGAAAAGTAGTAGACAAATCTCTCAAAGATGAAATGAAGATAGATGTTGACTTGCTTGAGGCACAGCTGAAGAGGGATTTCACAGCCGTAAGATTTTACTCAAGTCTCTACAAGTATCCCGAAAGCAGAGCAAGAGGCTCTGATCTATTATCACAAATTGTTTACTACAGACAGGAGCGGTAGCCAATGCTAATCCGGGTCGCGATCTCAAATTCGCCTCTATACGATACATACACTTACGAAACTGATGAACCTGTAAAGCCTGGTGAGAGGGTCGAAGTGAATTTCGCCGGGCGAAATGCCATAGGTTATGTAGTATCGCTGGAAGAAAAAAGAGGACCCTTCAAGATCAAGAGTGTGAACAAGAAAGTCGATGATCGTTCCTTTCTTTCACAAGTGGATCTCGAACTCGCAAAGTTTGTAATGAGAGAGTATCTGGCACCCCCAGGCAAAGTATTCGATTTGTTCTTTCCGCCGGGCAAGCTGCTTTCAATCGATGATTACGTTGTTGCCTTTTCAGACGAGCTTGGATTTCCACCTACTCAAAAGGATAAATTCATCAAGGAGTTTGGCGAAGACTATCTCAAAAAACTTCTCGCCTCCAGAAAAGTGAAGATCATGCATAGCTTTGACCGGAAGACTCCGAAGAAGCGAAAGACAAAGCGAGTGTCGCTTGCAAAGAAGACAGGGATTCTAGAAGAGGAGCTCACGCCGCTATGGCAGATCGTAGTTGATTATCTGCTTTCAGTCGAATCGGAAGAGATAACCGAGCTGGAAAAGAAACTCAAGCTCAGAAGTCGAAGTCCGATCGATACGTTGATCTCAAAAGGAATTCTTTTGGTAGAGGAAATTGAGGAAGACGACTCCCACTGGGTAATTCCTGCCGTCGATGAGCTAAGTGTCAGCCAGAAAGAGGTATACAGAGAGATAATGGAAAGCGACTCAAAGTCCTTTCTTCTCCACGGGTTGACAGGCACCGGAAAGACAGAGGTTTACTTCAAGGTTATGGAATACTGGCTAAATAGAGGCCGGCAAATACTGTATCTTGTCCCCGAAGTGTCGTTGACTCCGCAACTCCTCGCAAGGATCAGGGGAGCCTTTCCGGGAAGAGATGTTAGACAGTACCACAGTTACATGACCCGAGCACAGCGCCAGATGATCTGGCTCGATTCAGTTGAAGGGAATGTAGACATCCTGGTTGGTACGAGGAGCTCGCTTTGGGTACCAATGAAGAATACAGGTCTAATAATCGTAGACGAGGAGCATGACTCGAGTTTCTATCAGCAGAGTGTGCCTTTCTACGACGGGGTTCAGGTTGCAATCCGCAAAGCAGAACTGGGGAACATACCTGTGATTCTAGGATCTGCGACTCCAAGAGTTGATCACTACCATCTTACCGAATCAGGCAGGGTTTCCTTATTATCTCTTACCGAAAGACCTGTCGGCTCATTCCCAACGATTAGAGTAATCGACATGAGAGATGAGAAAAATCCCATAATAAGCAAACAAGCACTTGAAGAGATAAAGCGGACTGTCTCGGAAGGAAAACAGGTATTCGTTTTTGTGCATAGGAAAGGTTATTCAAATTACGTCGTTTGCTACACATGTGGAAAGACTATCACCTGTCCTCACTGCTCGGTATCCATGACTTTTCACAGAAACGATAATTTGCTTAAGTGCCATTACTGCGGTCACAGGAGCGCGATCCCAAAAGTCTGCCCAGAATGCGGATCTATGACTCTCTCTGCAAGGGGCTTTGGAACGGAGAGAGTGGAACACGATCTTCAAAAGTTCTTTCCGTCCACGAAAATCATGAGGATGGATAGAGAGACGATCGACAACCCGATTGCGTATGAAAAGGCCTTGCTTGAGATCTCCAGAAAAAACTGCCAGGTAATTGTTGGAACAAAGATGATTACGAAGGGTCTTGACTTTCCGGATGTTGAGATGGTTCTTATCGTCGATGCGGACAGGCTGATGAGCTTCCCCAGTTATGACAGTTCCGAGACCGCCTTTCAGCATATCGCGCAGGTTAGTGGGCGCTCAGGCCGGGCAAGTGTAGGAAAAGCGTTCATTCAAACTTTCAATCCAAACAACAGAATTATGAGAGCAGCCTGTGAAAGAGACTACGAGTCCTTCTATGAAGGCGAAATCACACTTCGAAAGAAACTGAACAACCCGCCATTCAGTAGAATCGCCGAGATTGTCTGTTATGGAAATTCAGAGGATGAAAGCGGAGAACTGGCAGAATGGGTTTTAAAAGAGATACAAGAGTCAGGAGTCAGTTCTCTAGAAGTCTTCGGACCCCTCGCTCCTCTTCTCTCCAAGCTGAAGAATTCTTATAGAATGAAATTAGTGGTGAAGATGCCTATAGATGGAAGCTATGGGTTCCTAGAAAAGATTCAGAAGAAACATCCCGCCGATATCCAGATAATCATCAACGGCATCGGCGGAATGGTATAGATCATAAACCTCTCTTCAGTTCTCCAGGGAAGAAACAGGACACGAAATGCCCTCCACCTACGTCCTGAAGCTTGGGTTCTTCCTTTGAGCAAACGTCCTTCGCTATCGGACATCTCGGATGGAATCTACAGCCAGAGGGTGGATTCATTGGGCTGGGAACGTCCCCTTCGAGAAGTATTCTTTGTTTCTTCTTTTCAGGGTTAGCCTCGGGAATTGCAGACATCAAAGAGACCGTGTACGGATGGAGAGGGTTATCGAATAATTTCTTCTTGTCTGATAGCTCGGCTATCTTTCCGAGGTACATAACGGCAACGCGCTTGCTTACATGCTTCACGACTCCAAGATCGTGTGCAATAAACAGGTATGTAAGTCCGAACTCCTTTTGAAGATCACTTAGAAGATTTAGAATCTGGGCTTGAATCGAAACGTCAAGCGCGGAGACGGCCTCGTCGCATACAATAAGCTTTGGATTCAGAATTAGCGCTCTGGCAACTCCTATCCTCTGTCGCTGCCCGCCGCTGAACTCATGAGGGAACCTCGACATATGATCCTTTGACAGACCGACTTTTGTCATAATATCGGCGACTTTGTCCAGAACGTCACGGCCAGTTGCAAGACCATGAATTCTTGCTCCCTCGCCGATTATGTTCTTAACCCTCATTCTTGGATTAAGCGAAGAAAAGGGATCCTGGAAGATAATCTGAGCATCTCTTCTAAAAGCCTTCCTCTTCTCTTCTCTATTTCCCAGAAGACTCTTGATGAACTCACTCCTGTCTTCATTGAATTCTTTGAAATACTTCTCAGCCATACTCTTATCGAACTCATCTTCAATAGAGTTAAGGGCGCCCTCAACCGTCCCTGCCTTTGCTTTCAAATCGACGAATTTATCAATATACGTACTTTTCAGGTACTTTCTTGCCTTCAAAGCCGGCATGAAGAAATGCGTCGTATCTTCGTCTCCAACGATTATTCTTCCCGAGGTCGGCTCATATAATCTTAGAACAGTCATCCCGGCAGTTGTCTTTCCACAACCTGACTCTCCGACTAGCCCAAGTGTCTCCTTCTCATATACATTGAAACTGACGTCATCCACGGCCTTCACCTGATCAACAACTCTTCTGAAGACTCCTGCTTTTACTGGGAAATATTTTATTAGTCTGTCTGATCTGAGAAGCAGTTTGCTTTCGCTGGATTTACTCATGCAGTCTCACCTGCCCTAGATACCTTGATAGTTTCAATAAGCTTATCGATATGCCAGCAGGCAGCAGTGTGTTCGTTTTCTATCTCTACCAGTGGCGGCTCTTCCTTTCGGCACTTATCGGTAGCGAGAGGGCATCTCGTATTGAACCTGCATCCGTCCGGGAAATCAAGAGGGTCAGGAACGACACCGGGAATGTTATAGAGAACCTCTTTATCTTCATCCAGCTTGGGAATCGCATTCATTAGCCCCCAGGTGTATGGATGCCTTGGATTTTTGAATAGGGTATGAACGTCGGCATATTCAACAACCTTTCCGGCGTACATCACTACGACTCTCTGGGCCATCTCGGCAATGACTCCCAGGTCATGAGTAATCATTACTAGAGCCATACCATACTGATCCTGAAGAGACTTCATGAGCTCAAGTATCTGCGCCTGAATAGTCACGTCAAGAGCAGTCGTGGGCTCATCTGCGAAAAGCAGTTTGGGATTACAGGATAGAGACATCGCTATCATAGCTCTTTGGCGCATCCCTCCAGAGAGTTCGTGGGGATATTCATCGATCCGCTTTTCAGGTTCGGGAATTCCAACCTTCTTAAGCATATCTATTGCCATTTTCCGGGCCTTCTTTTCGTCAACATCCTGATGAAGCAAGATAGCTTCCATTATCTGGAATCCTATCGTGAAAACCGGATTCAGAGCCGTCATGGGTTCCTGAAAAATCATAGCCATATCGTTTCCCCTGATCTTCATCATCTTGGATTCCGGAATCGCCATTACATCTTGGTCGTCGAAGATTATCTTACCGCCTGCAATTTCCCCCTTCTCATCAAGAAGTCTCATTATCGAAAGAGAGGTGACACTCTTTCCGCAACCAGATTCGCCGACGATTCCAAGCGTCTCTCCGGGAAAGACCTCGAACGTCACTCCATCGACGGCTTTCACGATTCCATCCTCTGTGTGAAAATAGGTTCTCAAATCTTCAACCTGCAACAGTGCTTTCTTCTTATCCATGACTCAAACCTCCTTAGCTTCTCATTCTCGGGTCGAAGATATCTCTAAGCGCATCTCCGACAAGGTTCCATGCAAGAACGAAGAGCACCATGGCAGTACCGGGGAAGACAATTGCAAACCATGACTGGTCAAGCATCGTCATCCAGTTCCTTGAATAGGAAAGTATCGTTCCCCAGTCGGCATAACCCGGTTCTGCCCCAACTCCTAGGAAGCTCAATCCTGCTGCAGTAATAACATAAGAACCTATTCTCATTGACATCTGAACGACAACCGGAAAGATCGTGTTTGGAAGGATATGCTTGATAATAATCTTCCAATCCTTCTGTCCAAGAGCTTTTGCTGCGAGCACATATTGCTCTTCTCTCGCTTGAAGGATATTTCCCCTAATAAGACGCGCTGTGCTCATCCAACCGAAGATGATCAGAGCAATAATTACTTTGTCCAACCCCTTGCCCAGAATCGTTGTCATAACCATTGCAGCAACCAGGAAGGGAATCGACAAGAATATATCCGTTATCCTCATGAGGATTTCGTCGACCCATCCTCCGAAGTACGCAGAGATCGAACCAACAATCACACCGATGAGGGCAGAGAAACTGGTAATGATCAAACCCAGTCTGAAAGCCGTTCGTGTTCCCCAGATTACACCGTAGAAAACATCTCTCCCACCGATAACCCCAAACGGGTGTTCGGCCGAAGGAGCTATCGGTTTCGACGACCACGAAACTCTGGGGATCTGGTAGTTATTGCCCATTTCATTAACACCAGCAATCTGAGGGGCAAAGATCGCTATGATTATGAAGAAGATCAGCAGACAAGTACCAAGAACTGCCGTTCCGTTTGTCCAATATTTCTTCATGATCTTTCTGAATTCACTCTTTCTCTTTGCAGGCATCAATAGCTTCCCCCTCACTCTAGCCTTATTCTCGGGTCAACAAGGGCGTAAGAGACATCAACAACCAGATTGCCAACAACCATAATAAATGAGAAGAACAGAGCTCCGCCAATTATTGACCAGTAATCCAAGAGGCTCGCAGCATCCGCAAGGAATCTGCCCATTCCTACTCTGGAGAAAATTGTTTCAACAAAGACTGTTCCTCCAAGCAAGCCCATTACTGATCCTCCGGCAACAGTAATAACAGGGATCATGGCGTTTCTCTTTGCATGCTTTCTAATTACTATTCTCTCAGGAACGCCTTTTGCTCTCGCCGTTCGTATATAGTCCTTCCTGAGAACTTCGAGCATACTTGAACGAGTAATTCTGAGCAAATAAGCCCACCAAAGATAAGCAAGAGTCAGAACAGGGAGAATAATGTGTCTCAGTGCATCGATAAATATATCAAGTCTGCCGTTAAGAAGCGCATCTATTGTTGGCATGCTGGTTATGGTCTTCCATTCTGCGGTCCTCATGACCAAGTCAAATTGAGTGCTGACCATCCCGGGTGGAAACCAGCCAAGAATTGAGTAAAAGACAAGCAGGAGTAAAAGCCCAAAAACAAAATCAGGAAGAGACCAACCCACAAGCGCGAAGACCCTTATGAATTGATCTAAGAATTTGTTCTGATTAACCGCAGAAATCACTCCCAACCATATTGCAACAAGAATTACGGGAATAATCGCGTAAATCGTCAATTCAAGAGTATATGGGAAACGTTCTAGCATTGATGGGAGTACTCCTTTTTTCCCAACCATGGAGTATCCAAAATCCCCTTGAAGGATGTTTCCCAGCCATTTGAAGTACTGGACAGGCATAGGTTCATCAAGACCGTATTTCTTGATCAGTCTCTCTGCTGCATCTGGTGTCTTCAATGCTTCAGGACTCTTTACGTATGAGGCAAGAAGCCTGTCTGGTCCAAGGGCCCAGATCATAGAAAAAATAATCAGAGTAACACCTAGCATTATCAATGGCAGAAGAAGGAGCCTTCTGATTATATAAGCAGTCACCTGAGTATCACCCCTCTTTCATCAAGACAAAGAAGTACTCTATTATAATTCATGTTTCCGTTCAAAAAAAGAGCCGGGTAATAAAACCCCGGCTCTCTTCGGGATATATCAATTACTGCTTCTTCGAAAGCTGGTAGTAGTAGAATCCAGATCTTACTAGATGAGGATGCCACCCTTCAACCCAAGGTGCTCTCACATTGAGACCCGTGGGCATGTAAAGCGGAATTCCAAGAGCTGCCTCAATGGCCTTCTCTTGAACATCTCTGTAGAGAGCAAATCGTTCATCATTGTCAACCGACGCTGCGGCCTTGCTTATATTTGCATCCACATTTTCGGCTGCCCATTCCTGGAATGGTACTCCCTGTCTTGATGCATAAACTCCGTAGCTTGCGTAGTAAGTAGCAATGAAATTGTGTGGGTCAGGATAATCAGCGAGCCAGCCAATTGTGAACAACGGAAGGAATCCATTCCTCTGGGCCGCAAGGTAAGTTGGCCACTGCACGCCCAAGGTTTCAACCTTGAATTTCGGGTTGATCATGTTCACGAAGTAAGCGAGCATCTCAGCGATTGTCTGTCTTTCATCGTTGCCGGTGTTGTATAGGATCTGGATCTTAAAACCTTTTTCCCATACTTCTCCGCCCCAGGCCTTCTTGAATTCTTCGGCGGCCTTTGCGAGATTGAACTCTGGAAGCGGAAGCGTTTCGTCATATCCGAGGAATCCCTGCGGAAGATCACTTGGAACAAGGACCCCATTCCCATTTAGTACTTCATCAACAAACGTAGCTCCATCATAACAGAAAGCAAATCCTCTTCTAACGTGAATATCGGAGAAGAAATCTCTCGGAACTCCGTTTCCATCAAGCTTTCCGCTGCCTAGATACTCGCTACCTTCAGCAACTAGCCAGTTAAAGTGAAGGGAAGTGATGCTTGCAGTCGGATAACCTTTAGTTACAACGGCTTTCCCCTCTGCGGCAAGAGCTTCTGCCTGATCAAGGTAAGAAGAACCGAAGTAACAGATGTCGGCATCCCCAGCTTCAAAGATTGCCTTCCTTGTGGAGAACTCATCGATTCCCCAAATAACGACTGTCTTAAGCTTTGCGGGGCCTGCCCAGTAGTCGTCAAATCTCTCAAGAATGACCTTTTGCTGCGCAGTGTCCCACTCAACAAGCTTGAACGGTCCACTACCTGCTGCTGCCGCATGGTATGGGCTTTCCTGTGGCTCGAGATCGTGCCATTTCCACCAGCCGTCTGCTTTACCGTCCCATGCGCCATTCTCAATTCCCCACTTGGAGTCCACAATGGCTCCCCAAGACCCGAAGTGGGCTATTGTACTCATAAATGGTCCCCAAGCAGAATCAAGAGTGAAAACGATGTTGTTCCCATCAACAGCAACTCTTGGGCTTACAACTTCTTCATAGAAGGAAATCAGCTTCTGTTTTGCTTCTTCGGAGGTTGCATTCTTTTCTGCATCTACAGCCTCTGAATAAGGCATTCCTGCGTAGTCCTCGAACCATCCTTCGACGCTTGCAAACTTTCCGCCTGTGAGCGCTTCAATGATCATCCACTGCGGACCACCTGACGGGTCACCAAGAATATACCTGTCAAATGAATACTTGACGTCCTCAGGAGTAAGAATATTCCCTGTGTGGAACTTGACGCCTTCTCTAATCGGGAATATAAACTTGAGCGCTCCAGCCTCTTCTACTACAAGACCATTTTCTACTGATGGAACCGCTGTCGAAATCATTGGCAGAAATTCCGTGACAGACTCACCATCATACTGAATCAAGTTATCATATAGATTCAATATTGCCTCACCACTTGCCGTATCGTAAGAGTGAAGAGGATCAAGAGTCTCCGGCATTCCAATAGTGAGATTCACAAATGTCTCTGGGTCGCTTGCAAACGCAGTAAACGCTAAGAAAAGCATAGTAAGTGTTACCAGCAAAATCTTTTTCACTAATGTTGCCCCCTTTCAAAATAGAGATGAGTGTGATAGTACAATTATAATCTATGGAGCCTATAAATTCAAAATGCCGTTAACCTGCACGTATTATTTCGTAATCCAAATCAACTTCACGGCTTATCGTTGTATTGACAACGCTCTTAAGACGATGGTAGAATCAATCTTGTTCGGGTGCGTAGCTCAGTGGAAGAGCGCTTCCTTGACGAGGAAGAGGCCGTAGGTTCAATCCCTACCGCACCCACCAGGGGAGAGAGATTGTCTCTCCCTATATTTTTTCCAAAGTCTTAAGTATCAACTTACTTATATCGCTTTCTGCTCTCTTAGCCATTTCAAGGACTTCCTCGGCTGTAAGAGGCTTCAAATCGTCCGGAACGGCTCTGTCCGATATCGCAGAAAGGCCGAGCACCCTGATACCTGCGTGACGTGCTACTATAACTTCCGGTACGGTCGACATGCCGACAGAATCCGCACCGAATCGTCTCAGCATTCTGAGTTCCGCAGGAGTCTCAAAATTCGGACCTGCCACACCTACATAAACTCCTTCATAGACACCTATACCAAGCTCTTTGGCAGAAATTAGCGCCTTGTCCAACAGATCTTTGTCTATCGGCTCACTCATGTCCGGGAAGCGTGGACCCCATTCATCGACATTTTGACCTATAAGAGGATTGTCGCCCATGAAGTTGATGATGTCTTTTATCAGCATGACTCTCCCCACCTCGAAATCAGGGTTCAGACCGCCCGAAGCATTGGTGATCAGAAGTACTTCTACACCCAGTTCTTGCATTATCCTTATTGGAAAAGTCACAGTTTTCATGGAGTAACCTTCGTAAAAATGAAAACGTCCATTCATAAGCATCACATTGTGGTGGAGGGCATTCCCGAAAGTTAGCTCGCCCTTATGACCGGGAGCAGTTGACAACGGGAAGCCGGGAATCTCATCGTAAGGAATTGATACTGCGTTCTCAAGGCTATTAGAAACATCTCCAAGCCCACTGCCAAGAATCACTGCAACTTTTGGCTTCAGCTCAACTTCCTTTTCAATGAAACGAGCAGCTCTCTTTACGTTTTCAACATATTCCCTGAGCTCTTCTTGAAGTACAGAAATACTCATGCTCGTCCTCCTTATAAGTCATATACTTTATTATATCAAAACGTCAAACAGCTTGCAGGAACTATGCTATAATCTCACTGAATTAGTCCTGATTAGCTGAATTTCGAGAGGAGAGATCTGATGAGGTTTTCACGGCTTTATGCTCCAACATTAAGAGATGCTCCGGCCGATGCCGACCTAGTAAGTATTAGACTTCTTGTCAGAGGTGGATTTGTCAGAAAAGTTGCTGCCGGTATCTATTCATTCCTTCCGCTTGGTCTCCGGGTTCTTAAGAAGATTGAAGAGATCGTTCGTCAAGAGATGAATGCAATCGGTTCTCAAGAGATTCTGATGCCAATCATACAGCCGGCAGAATTATGGCACGAGACGGGCAGATGGGACGACTATGGCCCCGAAATGATGAGAATGCAGGACAGGCACGAGAGGTTCTTCACGCTAGGACCAACTCACGAAGAAATCATCACTCATTTGCTTAGAAATGAACTCAAGTCGTACAAGCAGCTCCCTGTTTCACTCTATCAAATCGCGATGAAGTATAGAGATGAAATTCGCCCGAGATTCGGCCTCATGAGATCAAGAGAGTTCCTGATGAAGGATGCCTACAGTTTTCACGATTCATGGACTTCTCTTGACGAAACATATAGACAGTTTTATGGAGCGTATAGCAAGATCTTGGAGAGAATAGGACTCGAATTTCTAGTTGTTGAAGCCGATTCGGGCGCAATTGGAGGTAACGAGTCTCATGAGTTCAACGTTCTCGCGGACTACGGAGAATCGACTCTGCTATATTGCGACTGCGGTTATGCGGCCTCCGACGAAAAGGCCGAATACCTTTTCGAAGAGGAATCTCAGGAGAGAACGATCTCAGAGCTGCAGCTGGTACCAACTCCAAACTCGAGAACCGTCGATGAAGTGGCGGAGTGTCTTAGTGTAACTCCAAAGGAAATCGTCAAATCCCTTATATATAAAGGTAGAAAGGGCTATTATATGGCTTTGATTCGCGGAAACGAAGAGTTCAACGAATCGAAACTTAGGGCTTCTCTTGAGGATCAAACGCTAGTAATGGCAACGCCACAGGAAGTGATGGACCTGCTGGGTGTACCGATAGGATTTGTAGGCCCAATAGGGCTTAACAAGAACATTACAATAATCGCGGACAAAACAATTAAAGGACTGAAGAATGCCGTTTGTGGGGCTCTGAAGGAAGGGTACCATTACCATGGAGTTCTTCCCGGCCGTGATTTCGAGATAGACTCCTGGCATGATTTGAAAATGGTGACAGAGGGAGATCCGTGTCCTAAGTGCGGAATCCCTATGAAGTCCGTGAAAGGCATAGAGGTGGGACACATCTTCAAGCTTGGAACCAAGTATTCGGAGAAAATGAACGGATATGTTACCGATGATCAGGGTAATAGTATTCATTATATTATGGGCTGTTATGGGTGGGGAGTCTCGCGAACAATAAGTGCTGTAGTTGAACAGTTGCACGATGAAAACGGAATAATCTGGCCTCTGTCTGTCACTCCATTTGAAATCATAATAACTGCCGTAAATGCTAAGGATCCTGATGTCTTGAAGAAATCTGAGGAAATATATGGGCTTCTAATTAAGGAGGGCTACGATGTTCTCCTTGACGACAGAGAGATTTCTCCTGGAATGAAGTTCAAGGATGCCGATCTTATTGGGATTCCCATTAGAGTGACTCTGGGAAAGAAACTTCAACAGGGCATTGTTGAAATCAAAGCCAGAACTAAAAAGAAACCGCTAGAAGTCAGCATCCAGGAAGGATTCGACCTTCTTCTCGAGGAAATAAGGAAAGAGTTGTCAGTGTATAAACCAGTTAGCATATTGGGGAACGAATGATGGGTATCTTTTCTGAATTAAAGGATAGCCTAAAGAAAACAAGGGAAAGTTTCTTCAAGAGAGTGAAGAAGCTCCTCTCTCTCGAAACGCTTGATGCAGATGCTATTGAAGAAATAGAAGAGCTTCTTATACTATCAGATATGGGCTCTGAAACTGTTGAAGAGGTAATTGAAGCTCTGAGAGAGAGAACCGAGAAAGGTAGAGAGCCCGTAGAGGTACTGAAGGAAGTGCTGATAGAAATTCTTGACATACCATTTGAAGTTCCACAGGCAAAACCGTACGTGGTCTCTGTGGTAGGTGTAAACGGCACAGGAAAGACCACGACAATAGGAAAGCTTTCGAAGCTTTACTCCGGAAAAGGAAACAAAGTTGTACTCGCAGCTTGCGATACGTTCAGAGCTGCTGCGGTTGAACAGCTGAGAATCTGGAGTGAGAGGGCGAATGTTGATTTCATCAGCCAGGGTCAAGGAGCAGACCCAGCTGCGGTTGCTTTCGATGCGATAAGTCATGCGGTGAGCAAAGGGAAAGATATCGTCATAATCGACACTGCGGGGAGATTGCATACTCGAAGCAATCTGATGGAAGAACTGAGGAAAGTGCATAGAGTGATCGGAAAGGCATCACCCGGAGCTCCGAGTGAAGTTTTGCTTGTTCTGGATGCTACTACTGGACAGAATGGCCTGGTGCAAGCAAAGAAGTTCAAAGAGGCAGTCGACGTTACCGGAATTGTGCTAACTAAACTCGATGGCACGGCAAAGGGAGGAATAATCTTTGCAATCGTCAAGGAACTCGGAATACCGGTGAGATACATAGGCGTCGGAGAGAGAGAAGACGACTTGAAGCCTTTCGACAGCAGGGAATTTGTGAACGCTCTTCTATCTTCCGGGGAAGAGAGTTAAGAGGAGGTTTGAAATGGGTTTTACGCTGAAGAGCAGTTATGCACTGAGAGCGCTTTATAAGATGGCGAAGTCGGCCCGCGAAGGAAAGGAAAAGCTCTCGCTTATGGAGATCGTTCAGGGTAATGAGATCCCAAGAGACTTCTTGGAGAAGATCTTCGGAGAGTTGAGACAGGCGGGAATAATAAAGGCAGTAAGAGGCAGATACGGAGGATACTGTTTGGCAAGACCGGCCAATGAGATTCTTCTGAGAGACGTGATACTCAAACTCGACCGACCAATGAACTCGTATGCCTGTCTTCAGCAGAACGGCAAGTGCCTTGAAGATCCCGACTGCACCGTAAAGTATGTATGGTTTAAATTATATAACGCAATGATGAGGGAATTGGGTTCCATGACGCTTGAAAATCTTCTTATTTACGGCGACAAGATTAGCGAGACTCCCCCGGCGTCCTATAAAATATCTGAGAACCCTGAGTAGCAGACTATGAAAGGAGGGGCGCCTGTCTCCAAATGACCGGAGTGACTTGGCGCTATTTGAAGATGAAAGCCGTCTATCCAGGTTCTTTCGATCCAATAACGTATGGACACATTGATTTAGTCGAAAGGTGTACCGAAATCTTCGACGAAGTTGTTGTACTGGTTATGGAAAACGTTAACAAGAGACACTTCTTCAATCATGAAGAAAGAATTGGGATGGTTAGAAGGGGAGTGTCTCATCTAAGAAACGTTACGATAACAACTCACAGCGGTCTACTCGTTGATTTTGCCAGAGAAAATGATGTTAAGGTAGTCATTCGTGGTCTTAGGGCTGTGTCTGACTTTGAGTTAGAACTTCAGATGGCCCACGCGAACAAAGCAATGCTTCCTGAACTTGAAACCCTCTTTCTCATGACTGAGACCACAAACTCCTTCATATCTTCGTCCATGGTGAGGGAGATTGCGGCGTTCGGGGGAGATATTTCAAAATGGGTTCCGCCCTGCGTACGAGAAGAGTTCAGAAAGAAACTCGAAAGATGACTTAACATCGCGGAAATTAATGTCGGCTCAACTGAGTTATAATTTTCCTTGGAGTTTTAGTGGAGGAGGACTTAAAAGATGGCAAATATTACCAGTGATATGGTAAAAAAGCTCCGTGATGCCACTCAAGCAGGCATGATGGATTGCAAGAGAGCATTAGTCGAAACAGATGGTGATTTCGACCAGGCAAAGGACTATCTGAGAAAGAAGGGTATACTCAAGGCAGATAAGGTGTCGGGAAGAGAGACGGCCGAGGGACTCGTTTACTCTTATATTCATCACAATGGCAAGCTCGGCGTGCTACTTGAGCTAAACTGCGTAACAGACTTTGTGGCAAGAATGGAAGAATTCAAAGAACTCGCGCATAAGATCTCTCTCCAGCTTGCAGCAATGGGAGCCAGATTCATCTCCCGAGAACACGTGCCTCAAGAAGTCATTGATAAAGAAAAGGAAATATATGCAGAGCAGATGAAAGAAAGCGGAAAGCCCGCCAAAATTGTTGAAAGAATTGTTGAGAGCAAGCTTGAGAGTTTCTACAAAGACAACTGTCTTCTCGAACAGGAGTACGTATTTGAAAGCGGGAAAACGATAAATGATCTTCTTATTGAGCTTATTGCGAAGACCGGAGAGAACATCAAGGTCAGCAGATTCGTCCGCTGGCAAGTCGGAGAGTCAGAAAACTGAGTTAGGAAGGTGAGCCCGGTGCTCACCTTTTTTATTGGAGGTGCTTATGTATAGGAGAGTACTCTTGAAACTCAGCGGCGAGGTCTTGAGCGGAGAAGGTGCGAGAGGATTTGATTCAGACAGAACTGCATTTCTTATCGAAGAGCTCCGACCTGTAGTTGAAAAGGGGATTCAGCTCGCGATAGTTATCGGAGCAGGCAATATTATAAGGGGTCGCGAGCTTTCCAAAATGAGAAGCTCGAGAGCCGACGAACTGGGGATTCTTGGCACAATAATGAATTCACTCTACCTGAAGGAATCTCTCTGCATGAATGGGTTTGAAGCGATTGCGATTTCTTCGGTTGCAGGAATTCCGTCTCTTATCGAGCACAGGTACGATACAATAGAAGATGCCCTTAGCACGGGAAAGATTGTTGTATTTGGCGGGGGCACATACCTTCCGTTCTTCACAACTGACACGGCCGCGGCAGTAAGGGCGGTGGAAATTGGAGCAGACGTTCTCATTAAAGGCACAAAGGTTGACGGAGTGTATGATAAGGACCCGAAAACCAATGAAGAAGCCAGAAGAATTGAGAGAACAACATTTTCCGAGGCGATCAAGAGCAGATTTGAAATCATGGATATAGAAGCCTTTTCGATTTGTCAAAGGTACGGCCTGCCAGTCAGAGTAATCGATTTCTTTACCAAGGGCAATCTATTCGATGCTATAATTGGCGGGAAAACAGGTACGGTAGTTTTACCTGATTAGTGGAGGTGGAAAATGTACGCTCAGATTGTAGATCTAATAGCGAGAGAGGTTCTGGACTCACGGGGAACACCTACGGTTGAAGCCGAAGTTTGGTTGGATGACGGCGGTCATGGAAGAGCAATCGTCCCTTCGGGAGCGTCAACAGGCAAGTTTGAGGCCCTTGAGCTCAGAGATGGGGATAAGAAGAGATTCCTCGGGAAGGGAACCCTCAAGGCAGTTGAGAATATTAACGAAGTGATAGCTCCAGAGATTGTCGGTATGAATGCACTTGACCAGATCACCGTGGATGCTGCTCTTCTTGAGCTTGACGGAACAGAAAACAAGGACAAGCTGGGGGCCAATGCGATACTTGCAGTATCAATGGCCGTTGCCAGAGCCGCTGCCGACAGCATAGATACTCCGCTTTATAAGTATCTTGGTGGCGTCAATGCCAAAGCGCTTCCTATTCCTTTCATGAATATTGTGAATGGCGGCAAACACGCCGACAACAACCTTGATATACAGGAGTTCATGATAGTTCCTGCAGGATTCAGTCGTTTCAAGGATGCCCTCAGAGCGGGAGTAGAGATTTTCCATAATCTAAAGAAGCTCTTGAAGGATGGCGGGCACTCAACTGCAGTAGGTGATGAAGGCGGTTTTGCTCCGAGTTTTGAGAACAACGAAGCTGCACTGAAGTACATCATCAATGCAATAGACGCGGCGGGATACAAGGCTGGGGAAGAAGTGATGATCGCTCTCGACAGTGCAGCCAACGAATTCTACAATGAAGATAAGGGCCTATACAATATCGATGGAAAGGAGTTCACTCCTGACCAGCTAATAGAATACTATTCAGATCTGACAAAGAGATATCCAATAATCTCTTTGGAAGATCCATTTGCAGAAGAAGACTGGCAGAGCTTTGCCAAATTGACTGAAATGATTGGTGATAAAGTCCAAATAATCGGAGACGATCTCTTCGTGACCAATATCAAGAGGCTCGAAAGAGGCGTCAAGGAGAAATCCTCCAATTCGATCCTCATTAAGTTGAATCAGATCGGATCCGTTACTGAGACTCTAAACACAATAGAGTATGCGCAAAAGCACGGGATGACTTGCGTGATTTCCCACAGATCGGGAGAGACTGAGGATACATTCATAGCTCACCTCTCAGTCGCCGCCAATACAGGAATGATAAAGACAGGTTCCGCATCAAGAACTGACAGAATCGCGAAGTATAACGAGCTTCTGAGAATCGAAGAAGAACTTGGAGAACAGGCAGAGTTCAGAGGAAGGAAATCCTTCTATAATCTTTAATTGGTAATCATTGTAGCGCGGGGCCTGTAAGGTTCCGCGTTTTCATTGGAGGAAGAGCGATGCTTCTAGACATCATTGGTCCGGCAATTGTCGGGCCGTCGAGCTCCCATACCGCCGGAATGGCAAGGTTAGGCAGGGCTTTTCGGTCACTCTTTGCCAAAACGCCTAACGAAGTGAGATTTGTTCTAAACTCACCACTGTTCGCAACTTTCAGGGGTCATGGTTCTGACAGAGCTCTAGTCGGCGGAATTATGGGGATCAAGGAATCTGATCCCTTGCTGAGAGACTCCTTCCAAATAGCGAAAGACAAGGGCATTTATTTCACTTTCGAAGAAGAAGATATGGGCGACTTGCATCCAAACACGGTTAAGATCAATGGGAGTTCCGGAGAATTCTTCTTGTCAGTTACAGGAGCATCGGTGGGCGGCGGTTCAATCAAAATCACAGCGATAGATGATTTCGACACCGACGTTACTGGAAAGTATCCCTCGCTGGTGATATTAAATGCGGATATTCCCGGGGCTCTTTCTCAAATCGTTGGGGAGATTTCTTCGAGCGATATGAACATCAGCAATCTCTTTCTTTCAAGAGTTGACCCGTTCAGGCACGAGGCTCTTTGCGTAGTGGAACTGGATAATGAACCCGATGAGTATCTGCTTATTGCAATAAAAGGGCTTGAAGTCGTGAAGAAAGTATCCTATCTCGAAAGGCTGGATTCGCTGGTATGATAATGAAGTTTGAAGACCTTGTGAAAACTGCAAGAGACTCGAAGACACCGCTTCATAAAGTCGTCTCTAACTGGTACATGATGAATACTGGAAATGATCCAAAATTTGCCGAAGATACTGCAAAAGAACTGGTCGGAGAGATGATGAATTCTTACCGCAGCAGGCTGGAAAAGCCCGAGAAATCTCTTACTGGATGGGTCGGAGATAACGATGAAAAGGCGAGAAATCACAGTCCTGAGTTTCTCAGTTCGCTGGTCTATTCAGGAGTTGGAATTGCCCTCTCGACGTCTGAGCACAATGCAAGCATGGGAAAAATTGTTGCATGCCCTACTGCGGGTGCCTGCGGTGTTGTTCCGGGAGCCCTCCTTTCTCTTCACATAAATCGAAATATTGACCTCGAAACCCTTGGAAACGCATTGTTGGTTTCTGGAGCGGTTGGTGAGAGAATAAGGAAAAAGGCGTCGATTTCCGGTGCTGTGTCCGGCTGCCAGGCAGAAATTGGGACCGCCACGGCGATGGCTTCCGTTGCCATAGTCTATGCTACTCATCCCGAAGAATACACTGCGCTTGAGAATGCCCCGGCGCTCGCACTGAAGTCCCTTATGGGACTTGTATGCGATCCCGTTGGAGGTTTCGTTGAGATCCCTTGCGTAAAAAGGAATGCATTTGGGGTATCCATCGCATTCACAGCGGCAGAGCTGGCGCTTGCTGGAATTAAGTCGGCTATTCCCTTTGAAGAAGTCGCCGACTCTCTAGGAAGAGTAGGAAGAAGATTGCCTGAAGAGCTCAAGGAAACTGCAAGAGGCGGGATTGCAATCACTCCGACTGCAAAAAAGATGGTAGCGGACTTCTTAGGTGGAGTTGACAAGAAGGTCTGATCGGTTTAGAATTACCTTGCCCTATTCTCGGTTTGAGGCATAGCCCATTCTTGGATAGAGGATTACATTGGGAGGCAGATACATGGAAGTTAACAAGCAAGAACTAGTTAAGGAATATCAGATTCACGACAACGACTCGGGTTCGACCGAAGTACAGATTGCAATATTGACTGCAAGAATCAGGCATCTTACCGAGCATCTTAAGAAGCATCCAAAGGATTTTCATACCAGAAGAGGACTTCTAAAGCTTGTCGGAAGACGAAGAAAGATGTTGAGATACATAAAGACCAAGAAGCCTGAAGTATATCTTGAACTGATAAGCAAACTCGGGCTGAGAGGTTGATAGAGTAGAAATCGCCGGGAGCGGGATACCGCTCCTTTTTTGCGTGGATTTCACACAGCTGATATAATTGGTTATTTGATGAATTGAAAAAAGAGGTGTTATTGTGAGTTACAAGAGATGGGAAAGGGAATTCTTCGGCCAGAAACTCGTTATAGAAAACGGGAAGATGGCTAAGCAGGCGGACGGTGCCGTTGTTTTGAGATATGCCGATTCAGTCTTGCTTACTACAGTAAATGGAAATGAGAAGGCAATGCCCGGAACTGACTTTTTACCACTAACTGTTGAATATCAGGAGAAGTTCTATGCCGCCGGAAAGATTCCGGGGGGGTTTCTAAAAAGAGAGAGTAGACCTAGCGACAACGCGGTTCTCTCTGCGCGGATAATTGACAGACCTATCAGGCCTCTCTTCCCCGATGGAATGAGAAACGAGATCCAAGTTATCATAACCGTTCTCTCGGCCGATCCGGATAATCCTCCCGACATTTGGGGAATAACGGCCTCTTCACTGGCACTGAATATTTCGCCTATTCCCTTCGAAGGAATCGTTGCGGGAGTTCAGGTAGGCTACATTGATGGAAAATACGTTATCTTCCCCTCCGCGGAAGAGCTTGACAGATCAGAACTCGATATAGTAGTTGCGGGAACCGAGAACGCAGTCGCGATGGTTGAAGGAGAGGCAAAAGAGGTCTCCGAAGAAGTTATGGTTGGAGCTTTGGAAGCTGCTCATGAAGCGATTAAGTCTCTTGTGGCCTTCCAGAAGGAAATCATAAGCGAGTTCGCAATAGAAAAGTGGGAAGCAGAAATCCCTGTCGCTCCCGAGGGCTTCCTCGAACCATTCAATGCAATGGTAGACAGAGATAAGCTTGCTGAGATTATGCTGACTCAAGGCAAGAAAAACAAAGATAAAGCTCTCAAAGCATATAGAGACGAGCTGATCGAGCTCTTCACTGAGAAGGCAAAGGAAACTTGGTCAGAAGAAGAGATCGAAGCGAATACTGGTTTTGTAAAAGATCTCTTTCACGACATAGAGAAAGAAGTTATGCGAAAGAGAGTAATCGAAGACGATGTGAGGATGGATGGAAGAAGGCACGACGAGATTCGCCCGATCAACATCGAACTGGACCTTCTCCCCAGAGCCCACGGATCCGCTCTCTTTACGCGAGGAGAGACTCAGAGTCTTGGCATAGTAACTCTTGGTGCGACAATGGATGAACAGATCGTCGATACAATGTTTGAGGAAGGTTCAAAATCATTTATGCTCCACTACAACTTCCCTCCGTTCAGTACTGGGGAAGTCAAGAGGCTTCGCGGCCCCGGCCGGAGAGAAATAGGACATGGTCATCTGGCGGAGAGATCCCTCAAGAACATCGTTCCCAAAGGTGAATCTTTCCCCTACACAATTAGGGTTGTCTCTGAAGTTCTTGAATCGAATGGCTCCTCTTCGATGGCCACGGTATGTTCTGGATCACTGGCATTGATGGCTGCAGGAGTTCCAATGGAAAAGCATGTTGCGGGAGTGGCAATGGGTATGATTCAGGAACCGGAGAAAACCGTCGTTCTCACCGATATTCTTGGAAATGAAGATCACATGGGTGACATGGATTTCAAGGTGACAGGCACACGCGACGGAATCACAGCCTTCCAGATGGACGTCAAGGTCTCGGGAGTATCCAGCGAAATAATGACAAAGGCACTAGACCAGGCGAGACTTGCGAGGTTGAAGATTCTTGACCTTATGAATGAAGCTATCTCAGAACCGAGAAAATTCGTCTCTGACTATGCTCCGATTATCAGAACAATCAACCTCCCATATGAGAAGATCGGAGAGATAATCGGACCTGGAGGAAAGGTAATAAAGAAACTCTCTAGCGAGTATGACTCGACTATCTTCATAGATGACGAAAAGTCCCAGGCGAAAATCGTCGGAAGCAATAGAGAGAAGCTTGACCAGCTTGAGAAGGTCATTGACGCGATAATATCTGAAGTCAAACCCGGACAACTCTTTACGGGAAAGATTACCAGAGCAGAAGCCTACGGGTTCTTTGTAGAGCTTGCACCGGGAAAGACCGGTCTTCTTCATATTTCGAAGATGGGCGCTAACGGAAAGGACTTCTTGAAAGAGCACAAAGTTGGAGACACTATTCCGGTTGAGATTGCAGGGACTGATCAAATGGGCAAGATAAGTCTGAAACTCGAAGGTGTAGAGGTTACCGAAGATAAGCGTAGAGACAACAGAAGACCTAGTCCCAGAAACGACCGAAATCGAGGAGATCGAAACAGAAAGTAGGAAGTTGATGAATAATCACTATCTTGAACTGCCAAATGGTGCAGTTATTATTGGAGAGCGAAAGGAAGAGACGAGAACCGTCTCAATGGCTTTCGCAATGAAGGTAGGCTCCGCTGATGAGGAAGACTCCATCAGCGGTGTTTCTCATTTTATTGAACACGCTCTCTTCAAGGGAACTCATAGAAGAAACGCTTTTGAGATAAAGGAGCCAATCGAAAGAATCGGAGGCAGTCTCAACGCATACACCGGAAGAGTCTCTACAGTATATTATGCGAAAGTCCCAGATACATGCGCTTCTGAAGCGTTGGAAATTCTCTTTGATTTGATCACTTCGCCTCGCTTCGATGAAGCTGCTCTTGATCTTGAGAGAGGAGTTATTCTGGAGGAGATCGCCTCGGCAGAAGATGACCCCTACGACAGGATATACGACATGACTATAGAAAAAGTCTGGGATAGGGATTTTGGCAGGCCGATCCTTGGTTATCAAGAAACGATAGAAGGGCTGGAGAGGAGCAAAGTCTCCAACTTCTACGGCCAAAACTATGTGGCTAACAACGCGATCTTCGCAGTCTCAGGTAATTACGGCGATGAGTTGCTGCGAAATGCGGAAGATAAACTTCTCTCTATGAAGAGCAACGGACATACATCTCCAGCGAAATCTCCGGTGATTGCCGACGAGCCTCTCTGGATTGTCGAAAGAAGGAAGGACCTTCAGCAGGTTCACATTTTGCTGACGAGGGATGCCCCCGGCAGGAAAAACAGAGCGGATTTTGATGCGTTCAAGGTTTTCAACACTCTCTTTGGCAGTGGCATGAGTTCCATACTCTTTCACAACATTAGAGAAGAACTGGGAATGGTGTACAATATTAGTTCGGAGTTTGTTTCTTACTCTGATTCTGGAGCCATTATGATAAATGCCACCACAAGTCCGAAGAACCTCGATAATCTTGTAAGCTCATTGAAAAAGGAAATGGATAGGCTGATCGTCCATGGAGCAACGGAAGCACAGTTCAACTACGGAAAAGAAAGGGCGAGGGGCAAACTCCTGATGTCCACGGAAGGAACGCTCCTGACTCTCAGCAGATTCCTGGATGATGTAGTGATTTGCGGAAAGCCTGATTCTCTAGAAGACTTGATTGCGCGGATAGACCGTCTCACGATCGATGACGTAAATGCTTCGATCAAGAAGCACATTTCCGGCAGATGGAATGTGTCCCTCCTTCTCCCCGAAAAAAAGCTGCAGTCGACATTCCTTTCAGAAGAAAGCTTTGAAAT
>NZ_DIMV01000097.1:255-6607 GCF_002425715.1 Mesotoga sp. UBA5557 | reverse complement strand
TGAGTGGGAACCATGGCGCGGATGATTTCTGGGTAGTAAAGCTGAGCAGTACTGGCAGTCTTCAGTGGCAGAAGTGTTTCGGTGGAAGTAATTGGGATGATGCATATTCAATTCAGCAGACGAGTGACGGCGGGTATATCGTTGCTGGAATGACAGAATCAAACAACGGTGACGTGAGTGGGAACCATGGAGAATCGGATATCTGGGTAGTAAAACTAGATTGAACTATGAGATCAAACGCATTTAGGGGATAGCTTTCAAAGGGCAGATTCTTAGACAAATAACACTTTTCCGTTCGTGTCCCCACTCTTGCTCTGCTTGTGATATTTACCAGTAGGTACTTATAGATTGTTATGCTCTTAAGCAACAACCCGAAATGCATCATCTCTTGAAAGAAAGAGTCTTTTGTTTCGGAAATAATACTGCACTTGTTCTGAAGGGATTTTGAGAAGAAATGCAGTTGTGAGAATCATCTTCATTCATGGGAAGAGGTGGTTTGTGTGAAAAGAGTGGCGGAAACTAGTGAATCGGGATTCCCAAAACCGTCCGGCTCAAGTATTCTGCTCTTTGACGCAAGTGATCCTCACAATCCGGAGATGATCGACAGGCTGAAGATTCATATTAACTGTAGTAACCTGCTGGGTTATAAAGGGGAAATGTTCTGTACAATGTAAGGGCAACTTGTCGTGTACGACTCCTCCGACCTTGGACACATATAAGCTATTTCACAATTAGAAGTATATAGAGGACCACATGCTATAGTATCGCCTAAGGAAGAGCGTCTCTTGCTTGCCGACTGGTCAAACGGTGTTCTAATAATAGAAATCTCCAATCCGAAGAACCCAATTCTAATTGGGCATATCATGAACACTGAATATAGTGACGACAGATCCATCGAAGGTAGTAAGACATAGACTACCTACAGAGGCAGAGTGGGAATATGCGGCAAGACGTGGAAACAAGGGCAATGGATACAAGTATGCAGGTAGCAATAACGTAGATGACGTAGCATGGTACAAAGGCAATTCAGGGAGTAAGACTCATGAAGTGGGGACAAAGGCACCTAACGAGCTCGGGCTTTACGATATGTCTGGAAACGTGTGGGAGTGTTGCAGCGACTGGTATGGGTGGATACTCCAGTTCAGCACAGACGAATCCCTACAGCAATAGTGGTTCCAGTCGGGTGGTTCGTGGCGGTAGCTTGTTCAACGATGCGGCGGGCGTGCGGGTAGCGATTCGCGACTACGGCTCGCCCACTATCAAGTTCAACAACGCTGGCTTCCGTATTTGCAGGACGGTGCCCTGATTTACACTTTAGTATTTTTTACCCTTTGCTGTTCCTCCAATCACCCGGGTATGGAATCAGCCCACAAGCTAGAAGAGACACAGGAGAATTGGAATGGCTCCGGTGTTCGAATAGTTACGATTTACCTTTAGATAGTTTTAGATTACGTGCGTCTTCCGATGATTATTGGGTATAGTTGTAGATTATTGGAGAAAAGAGTTGTTAGGTTGAAGTTAGCTTAGATAGTTTCTTTTGGAGAAGTTTCTAAATGGCCAAAACACGAACAATGGGGCTAATTTGACAAGGAGGTTATCTTGAACTTCAACAAAAGCGTTCTTGCTAAAATTGGGTTTGTACTGATTTTCATAGGAATTATTCTTCTCCTTATTGGATTTGCCATACCCGTTTTCATATTGTTATCAATAATGTTATTTCTACTCGCAATGGCGCTTCTACTCTCTTCTCAGGACTTTCCAACTGCAGAACAATGCCTTATTGTGGCTGAAAGTAAGCTTAATCCTGGGGAAGTTGTAATTGCGTCGGTTTTTGTCCATCGTTTTATGACGGGAGTTACTTGGGATGGCAAAGAAGTGAGCGGGTATGTCAAATATTTCATTGTGTTCACGAACTATTTTCTGCGAATGTATTTACCAAAAGAGAGATGGCCGTGGCAATCCGAAGAAGTCCTGTTTTCTCGAGAGGATACTATGGGTTGTGATACACTTGTCAATTACACATTTATCAACTCTGGTTCAAGGAGACAAGACTTTTCTATCAACTTCTGGACAGGTTCTGTTGTCGGATTTACTGAAAAGGAGGAAGATGCTTACCAGCTTCAACAAGCAGTAGATCAAATCCTTCATAGGCAACGCATAGGTGTTAATCGAGGATCGACTAACGTATCTCAGGAAATTGTGGAGTTGAATCGATTGATGGAGGAGGGATTGATTACTGAAGATGAATTTGGGAGGGCAAAAGAACTTTTCCTGGGAAAACCAAAAGACGATCGTGATTATGTAGTAAAGCTTCTGAGAAATCTGTACGTACTCTATAAAACTGATGTGCTTTCTGAATCGGAGTTCAATATGAATATGAAGAAATGGGATATTCTATCCAGAAACAAGTGATTTGTTACTTACATTGTGGTTTCAGACAAAGCAATTCCTTTTTAGAAAACCGAATGCAAATAAATAGGCGAGGAAAGAAATAAGTCAAAAGAAAGGGTACAGTACTCAACTCCATATAGAATTTATTCGTGCGAAATCAAAACAAGAGGAAATGCTAGACAATCTCCCATCGTTCTATGAGAAAGACTATGGATATCATTCATGATATTTGATTTGTGAACATCAGAAATACCTCCTCGGCCAGTTCTCTTTCCTTCGTCTCGAAATCTTGATGGTTTTGTGCCAAGACATGAATGAACTTAGAAATATTAGCTATGTTCTTATGTGTCTGATTGTAAGCATCGTACTTTGGAACGGCGATATACTTCAGAACATCCGTACCTCTATTGGTTGATACGCCATACCCATCAATCACTTGAATAACATTGGGGGCATTAATAATCCCACAGACATAATAAGCTTCCATCTCATCATAGACATCAAGCATCAGCACTTTGGAATCTACAACAATGGTCTTGTCATTTGAAAATAAATCGTGATCCGCATTTGGTATACTTTCGTAGTAGCTTCCAACTACAACCGAAGCCATACTCCCCGCCTGCTCTTTCCAGAGAACTTTGTATGGGGAGAAAGTATACTCTCCCACGTTATCCAAGCGATAAAAAGGATTATTGTTTGGGTTGAAGAATTTCCCGTTTTGTATTCTGGTAGCCAGAAGTTCGTCGTGGTAGAAGGATAACCAACTGAAAGTGTGAGGAGCTTCCAGTGCGAGAGTCTTTTCTGGTACACCATATTTGTGAATTGCGGTATGCGGAACGAGCATGAATTCGTTAGATCTAACTAGCCATTTTGCAATATTGCGTCCTCCGAGCATGGGATAAACAAATGTCTCTTCAACGACTCCTATGTGAACACCCTTATCCTTAATGTCCTGCCTTCGCTGTCGTGTAATATCATTTTCAATTCTCAAATATCCATTGTGGGTTTTTTTCGGGTGTCTTAATACGTATACTCCTTTTGCACCGGCTGGTTCAATCCCTTTCCTTCCACGATAGGATCGTTGTTTTGTCCTGTCTAAGACGCGATTCGCAAATGTCATGTCCTTCAGAACCAACCAAGCTGATTGGATGTCGTGCTGATCAACTGGTTGAGCGCAAAGAATTTCTTGTGTTAAGAGCTTTTCTACTGACGACCAAGTGCTATGCGAATCAATTCTAGATTTTCTACCGACTTGACTGTACACGCAGTATTTGTGAATCGGATAAGACATTTCCACACCCTTAATGAACTTGATCGCAACAGTTGGAACAGTAAATAAGCTAACATTAGAAAAATCGTGTACACATTCAATGCGGAAAGGAATATCTTGCTTATTGCGAATGATTTCGAATTTCCTGAAACCTTCACCTCCTTTTGTTGACTTAAGGAATGATGCTGGTAACAAGAAAACCATAGTGCCATTTGTTTTCAAATACTGGTCTATTGCAACGTATGTAACAGCCATGCCAAAATCATCGTGGGTAGTCTTTTTGTCATATGCGTTCTTCTCAAAAATCCCATAACTTTGCCATATAGCCAGTGTTCCTTCTCGATAGCTTCTACTCATGGATTTCCATGCAATCCAAGGTGGATTACCAACTACAAAATCAAACTTATTACCTATCATTGTTGGAGCAAAACTATTCCTCAGAATGATAGGCCAGAAGGAATCCTTTCCGCTCCTGTGTAACACGTATAGTCTATCAAACAGGCTTTTTACAACATCTTCATCACTAGCTTGAATGAGTCGCCTGCCGAGAGCTTGATTGACAAAGACTTCATACTTGGCCTTCTCGTGAATACTGCTGCTTAGTAGGGCCAAAAACTCGTTTCCCTTACTGAAGCTCTCGAATTTAGGAAGTTCAAGATCTCCTACAGAAGTCTTCAATTTCAAAGTGTTTCCGTTTTCTTCAGTGTATACAACAGGAGAGAGAATTGAGTCTGCTATGAATACTGGAATAGCAACTGGCGATCCGAAATCTTCATCGCAGTTGTCAAAGAAGGCCGAAAACATTATTAGAATGTAATTCGCTTTTGCAGCAACAACAGATATAGGATTAATATCAAATCCTACTACGTTATTAGTGATCTTGCAAATATCGGCTTTTGTTAGTGTGCCTTCGTGACTTCTGATTATTCTCTTAATAGCCTGTGTTAGGAATGGGCCCGAGCCAGCACATGGATCGATCAATGTCTCTTCAATATCCCCATGATAACCAGCCAAATCAAGAGCATGTTCTACAATCCAGTCTGGAGAGAAGTACTCTCCCATAAGATGTCTCATCTCTACCGGAATGAGTTCCATATAGACTTCTTGAAGAATATCCTGTACATCTTCAGGTTTTATTACGAACGTGCCAAGATCAAACTCATTGATTCTTTCTAACGTATCATTCACTATTTTTACTTCGAACTCGCTGCTAGTATAGGTGAACCATTCCAAAAAGTGAGCCTCAAAGAAGTTGCTGACTAGATTATTGCTCTGATTATTTGTACCATCGAAAAGGCGGTCTATTTCAGCCTTTGACAGTTCTTGTTCTGGATTGAAAGTGGGATCAACTAGCTGAGATAGAAAAGAATAGATCAGCAATTTAAGGAAAATATTGAAGAAGGTTTGCATAGCGAAGAGATACATTTTACTATCAATAGGAATTTCATCGCTAATGCCATAAACATCTCTGATTCTCGACGACACTTCAGTGAATCCTGTTGCTTCTTCGTCGTCACCGTACATGATTCCAAATACACGATCCCATTCGCTGAAAAGAGTACGAACGCGATCACTTCCATTGAGATCATTGAGGTTAAATTTGATCTCTTCATAGGTATCAAGGATGCATCGACGAACGAAATCACTCTTGGCGCTAAAGACAGCTAACACATTCTGCTTGGTCAACTCAATCTTGTCTTTTTGTTTAAGAAGTAAAGCCAATCGCTTCAAGCCGCTCAGAAAATCTTTCTTCTCATAGATGAATTTCAAATTCAAAGGTTGTGCTATTTTGAATGAGACTTTCTCTGTGTTGAGAATACGCTTCTCATGTGATGGTACAAAACGCGCAAAAATGAAACTCCGACCATCAAAACCTATACCAATGCTTTTTGTAATCTTTCTTATCAAGGTATCTTCGTTATCTGTCGGTTCTATTCCTGAGTTGCCTAAGATATAGTCATAAAGTCCATGATCTCTATCATTGCGGCCATACAACGCTTCATGAATTCCACTTTCTCTTAAAAATCGCCCGTCTGCTTTGAACTCAAAAGAAACATGTTGAAATGTAGCATCTGGACGCCCACTAGTTGGCAAAATGCCTTCACTGCGATATTCATAAGCCATGAGCGGATTGAATTGCTTAAGGAGTGGGTAAACAATATCGGTATGAAAATGCAGTTTTACATCATCCTCATTATGGAGTCTATTCCGTTTGAACGCTTTTTCTAGATCTAGTAGATTCATGTTATCACTCCGTTCATTAGATTCCAAGAAAGCCATTGGTCAATGAATCAATAATATCATATTTTGAAACGAAAATCCAAGTAGTAGTATTGGGGTAGCCTTCAAATCTTTTGTCTTTACAGCACGCCATATAGAGAAACGATACTCCATGCCAACGAATATCTTGCTTCTCTTTTAAGGTTAACTGGATTCATCATACCGATCACTTGCACCTTTTACCGATCTATTCCAGAACCTGAAGTACTTAACACCGGCATATTTTCCTTGACAAACTCCGACAAATCCTTTGAGAAGCACTTATGTAGGGTGTCTCGAAAAGGAGGATCTCCAACAGATTCAATAATGAAACCATTGAACAAACCAAAGACCACAAATGATTCCCAAAGATAAAGATACGTAGATTAAATAGGGTCAGACTCCATTTTTCACACTAAACGAGAAATCGAA
>NZ_DIMV01000097.1:0-156 GCF_002425715.1 Mesotoga sp. UBA5557 | reverse complement strand
CACTATGGTTCACATGAAAGCCATCTAAGTTTATCGTTCAAGAAAATCAGACTCGTTTTTTCAGAGCCGTTATTAGTGGCTCGTGGTTGGTGGTTGGTAAGTGCTTATAAACAAACAAGAGCACAATCACGACTGAATAATTTCAGGAAAACCATC
>NZ_DIMV01000095.1:0-13453 GCF_002425715.1 Mesotoga sp. UBA5557 | reverse complement strand
CGCCACTGCGTGGCCCTCCTCCATCAAGGGAGGATTTAAAATTGTTTGCTGCAGAATAAGTACCGGTAATTGCAGAGAGTGAATCTTAAGATCAGAATAATCGGAAGGCAAACACAGCATATATTCCTAAGGAAAAGAGGCATCGTACGGTTTCTTAGTAGATCCCTAAGTTATGGTTAGTGATGAGTTGGTCAAACGACGAGCCAAGCCAATGTCTCATGACTCGGTTAATTCGGCTTATCCAGTATGGTCTGAACTGGCCAAACGCGGCGGCTATTTTCCGGTGGTCGAGTACCCTGGTTCGGTTACGCATACAATTATGTTGTCAAAATCAACATATGAGCATGTCTTGTCAGCGAAGACTATGAAGTGGAATTTGGTGAAGTCAAAGCCCTCGGAATATGACTCGTATCCACAGGGAACAATTATGTTGTCGACGTACACGGCGAAACCCGGTGAGTCGGTGAAGTCGAACTCCATCAATATCAGATACCAGGAGTCGTGTTCCAACTCGCTTCTCTTTCTCACTTTGTCTGTCTGATAATTGTACGTATATACGCCAAAACCGTCACCAAAGTCTCCAACATAGACATATGGAGCGCGACGTATGGGGTCTCCGACACCGAAGAAACCATTTTCTGAAACCCTGAAATCAAACTTGATTGCACCTGATTTCGCTGGCTTGAATCCCTCGCAACGACTTTTGCATACCCAAATACAGTCGGGTCAACAAAAGTAAGCCCTTTCGTTCCGTCGAAACCTCTTTGAGTGATCTCGGCGAACAAAGTCGATGCCTTCTGATAGTCTCCCCACGAAAGAGTCGATGAAGATAACGGTCCTAGAGTTAGGGATTCAAAGCTTTCCTGAACTAGACAGAAGGCCCTGGTTGTGGAGCTCCATACAGGTTCTTCCACTTCGTGAGTGCCGTCGTTTGCCACGACCTTCCAATAATACTTGGTTGAATTCTCGAGTGCCGATTTGGTATGAGTTGTCGAAGAAAAGTCTTCTCTAAGCAGAGCTGGATCGGGAGTCTTTCCAAAATACAGATCATAGGTTACCTCATCTCCATCTGGATCTCCTCCTTCCCACGATAATGTGATTAAGAGGAAATTCTGATTGACTGCGTTATCTGAAAGAGAGGGTTTTGATGGAGTGTTGGGCGGACCTTTAACGGTAATCGTGAAGTTTGTGCTGGACTTTCCTTCCCCATCGGAAGCCTCAATCTCGACTTCCCTTGTACCGATGGCCCCCGAAACCGTCCATGAGTAATTGCTTCCGTTAATACTCCCCGGGCCGCCGACCAGACTGAAGCTCAGTTCATCACTATCGGGGTCTGAACAGTAATCGGTGAGATCGATTTCAAGTAGAGATCCTATATTTCTCGTGAAATCTTCAATCGCAGACCACACGGGAAGTCTATTGACGAACACACAGCAAGCAATAACTATGACGAGCAAAACCAGGGCAAGAGCAAGGTTATTCTCACGTAAACACCCCCTTGAAGGATTGGAAATGACTGCTAAGAAATCGAAGTATCTAAAGAAGCCAAAATGCATCGCATCCACACTTTCATCGTACCCAATTGACAGCACGAGCAAAAGGCTAATGCAAACTCATCTTCTAACAATCTTGTAAAGAAGAAAGGACATGCAGAGTAATCTCTAGCCTCACGTTAACCAGTGACGCGATTGATAAGGCAGCCGATAACAGCACTTTCAAATATGGAAACGACATCTAAGCCAGACTCGACTATACTGGAACAGAAGAGACTCAGAATTTGGCCTGAAGGGAGACAGTCTAAGTGAATGGTGATTTCAGTGCGATATCAGTCAGAATAAGTGGAGTATACGAGGAAATTGCCAAGACTCATTGTTCATCAAAGTCTTACTCGCTTGGCAATGTGAAGCTCAAAACAATCGAGCTTATTCACCTTATCCGCAGAACGATCTGCCCTCAACTTTCACAAGACGAAACGACAGACGGACAGGAGTCACTCATGAAGGCCATGAGACTCCTGGAAAAGCTTATCCTCGATATTCAGCCGCATTTGAGTGAAGAAGAAGCTTCTAGCATCACGAGCAAATTTCTGGATGGGCTTCCCACAGTCGCAAAGAAGCTGGTCAAGGACGTTCGTGCAGCGTACGAAGGAGATCCTGCAGCGCAATCGGTGGAAGAGATCATGATTGCATACCCCGCTTATGAAGCAATAAGCATCTATAGGTTAGCCCATATTCTGTACTCGCTCAAGGTTCCCCTAATACCGAGAATAATGACCGAATATGCTCATCAGAAGACCGGTATCGATATCCATCCGGGCGCGAGAATAGGGACGCACTTCTTCATAGATCACGGTACGGGTGTGGTGATAGGAGAGACATGCAGAATCGGAGATCATGTGAAGATCTATCAAGGAGTCACGCTTGGAGCAAAGAGCTTCGAACTCGATGAAAACGGCAATCCGATCAAAGGGATAAAACGCCATCCAGATATTGGCAATCACGTCGTCATATACGCTGGAGCTACGGTCCTAGGAGGGAGTACGGTTGTCGGAGACAACTGCGTAATCGGAGGCAATGTCTGGCTTGTTCATTCGCTGAAGCCGGGAGAAAAGATCTACAGCAATCCATGATGCCTCTTCTGAGGACTCCATTATTCGCTTGCGTTAACGTGACAATAATGACAAGCCAGTCACCTTCGGTGGCCAGTCTTTGCTTCGCAAAGGCCAGTCTCGCTTTCAGCTGAGGCAGGTTCAGCTGCGACGGGCATTGAGATTTGCTCATCGCTTCCCTCTTTTTGGATGGCACTTTCGGGAACTCCATTGTTTTAATTCATTAGCAGCTAGAAGAGTCAAGGTTCCTCGGCGTATTACTACTCCTCACTTCATCAAAAACCTTCTGCACTTTCTTCAGCCATTCCTTTCCGCCCCTCAGGTTAAGCCAGTCCCCTCTGAACTCTTCTGCAAGAGTCAGCGAATCGACTCTTTTCTGACTAGTGAGGTTGCCTCTTTCTGCTTTCTCGAAGTCCTTCTTATCGTTTCCTTCTTCCTCCAGAAGATACTTGATAAAGTCAGGGCAGTGGCGAAGAATGTTCAGAAGAATCTGTTCCGCTATGTCTAGCTCCCTGTAGGCATAGTTCTTCAGCGCCAATACTGCAAGAGCCTTCGGATGGCCACTGTGGTTCTTAAACTCCATTGTTTTGGCCAATTCATCGAACATTTTCAGTCTCCAGCACACAAGTAATTTGCTCGCCAAGAGGTAGCCGTAATCATCAGGGCCGAAAAGGGGAAAGACTTCTTCGATAACCCTCAGTGCTTCCCTGTAATCCTTCCGGTCGATCAAGCTATCGACATAATGTTCGATGACTTGCAGGAGTTCGGTGTTGGATGGGCTCTCTTCGTTCTCTATAAGTGATGCCCATTTATCCTTTTCAACGATATCGTGAAGCACGTTCAAAGCGAGCTCTCCCACACCGTGAAGGAGCTTCTTCAGTTCGTCAGTTTCTCTTGTGGAAAGGGAGAGAAGTGTATTCATGAATTCGAAGTTGAACCGGTACTTCTTGCAGTAAGCTACCATGGTATCGAATGCATGATCGATATCGTTCTGACTTATCGCTGAGTTTATCAGCGTATACATTGGCACTCTTGAATACTCAAGACTGCCGGTCTTCTCGAACAAAATGAAATTAGGTTCCTTAATCGATTTCAAGTTCGAAATTACACCATCAATTGCCGTTCTATTAGAATACTCGTCTGCCATATGTTCATAGATCACATCAAGATCACCGAAAGAATCCCGAAGAAGAGATAGGATCAAAGGCGGATCTGGTTTCTCATCTGTTATCTCAGAAAACTTCTTGCTGAAGAGCTCCTCGTCTTCAAAGTCGTATTTCATGCATAACAAGAGTCCCGATCGTACAACTGCGATTGTTGGCTCCAGTGTCTTCAGATATGCGACATACTCTCCCACACAATCAGTTGCCTCATCCTTGTCCAGGAGAGCGCTCGCAATAGCCATATTGGAGAACAGGGAAGCCTTCTTTTCTATCCCTTTCCAAATATTCTTCAGTCTATCGAAAAGTTTGCTGAAATCATTGCACACGACAACTTCGTAAAGAAAACCGTCTCTCGACTCGTAGCTGGAGGAATTCAACATAATACCGAGTTCAGAATCAGTCATCGAAGCGAACATCTTATTGATAATCAGTTTTGCCCTTGCTTTTTCTTCCGTCTTTCCACCTGCTGCCATGCTAACCGGCGCCAACAAGATATCCCCAAACATAATGTGAGACAGGCTCTTTATGAACTCAGTCACCTGATCCAGATTCAGTTTTCGATTCCTTATCATAGCCAGAATCGGGAACTGCGAGCTCAAATAACTCTCAACCGACGGTAATCTAAGTCCTACTGACGAACCCATAGTATCGGGCATCGAGTATGATGCCAGTACAGAAGGAACAATCTTTCTCAGGTCTTCCTTTAAGGAGCCCTCGAACTGCTCAGCATCTAAGTTTTCGCAAATGAAAGTCGTCAATTCATTACCCCAAAGGTAAATAGGAATATAATGCTCACTATTCACGAAATGTCTGAAAAGCGAGAGATTCTCTCTTACAAGTCCTCTAGATTCTTCGCGGTCTTTCTCTTCGAATAGGGAAAAGAATCTCTTCTTCAAGTCTCTTTCTGATTGAAAACTCTCTTCTTGACCGGGTGAAGTTTCCTCTGCCTCATTCAGGGTGCGAAGAAGATCTTCGAGAAGGATCTTGGCTATCTGCTCCTTGACAACATGTGAAGTAGTCTTGTCTGAAAGCATAAGACCGGCAAGATAACCCCTGAAGAATCCGTTGCTCATTATCTTTTCCAGGGGCATGTCCAGAAAGAATCCATCCTTAAGTCCCTTCGCAAGCTCGATTGCTGTGCTTCTTTCAAAGAATGAGTCAAGCCCTTCGAGAGTACGATATTCAATATAGGAATTCCTGCTCATCTCCAGTGCCTCCGCCAGGAGGGTCACCTTTACTGTCTCTCTATCCATATACCACCTCTAGCATGTTTAGTAGAACATAATAAATTAATCATCGTACGTTTTCCAGCGTTATGCAAAGAGATGAAGAAATGTGAAAAAAAACAAATCGCTGGATTAATTGATCTACCCCAGCCCTGCTAAATCAACCTTCTCAGTTAAGCAGAGTCTATCCATGTATAGGAAAGCGCTTTTCTACCGACTAGAGATCACTGAAGTGAACAGTAGTTCTTATGCTCATATTGGGAGGAAGCTTCCTCCAGAGATCTCACGAATCTCTTTTTCGAGGGAACACTTCTTTTCAATCCATTGGATATTGATCTTCAGCCCTCGGATGATTCCTCCGCCTCTCAAGCTCTTAGAATTTGTTTGCTGCAGAATATAAGTACCGGTAATTGCAGAGAGTGAATCCCTGAAATTGCAGAGGAGAATTCCCTGTTAATGCAAGAGCCATTGCAACTTCCCCCGGAATTACCTACCCTTGTAGTTAGGACACTATGAGGGGAGGAACAAAGGAGGAAAGCGTTTACTCCCATAGGGAGGTTGTTCTAGGGAGTCCCATTTTCATTGGGAATCGGAACAGTTGTGGTGTAGGCTCTAGTTAGCCGGATAGTCTCTCGAAACGTTATTGCTCCATGCGTGGGCAGTTATCATAAGGAGGGCTTATTCAGGAAGCTATCAACCGAATCCTCAATAAGTATCTCATCGAAAAGCACAAAGAGTTTGCACAGAACAAGCTTGCACACTTTCTGAGAAGTGATGTAAGCGCCATGGTTCAGGAAATGGTGACTCGGAGTACCCTGATAGGTTCAAGGTATCTGCGTCCCCCGGACAGGGGCAGTGGGCAGAGATTCCCTGGATAGGTGTTTTCGACAAAGACATAACAGAATCTCCTACACAGGGTTATTTCGTGATGTACATTTTTACTGCAGACATGTCGGCCGTCTATCTCTCGCTGAATCAAGGCTGGTTATTCTTTAAGGAAACGTTCGGCGCAGAGGCAAAGCAAAAGATTTCTATAGCAGCGGAAGCCTATAGAAAAGTGCTGGGGCAGGAAGAGAGCTTCGACTACGATAGCATAACCCTGGGAACAGATAGAGAACTGGGAGTCGCTTACGAGTTGGGTCACATTTACGGAAAGAAGTATGAGAAGGGAATGGTACCAGGAGATGAAACACTTAAGAGAGACTTGCTGGGAATGATTGCTCTCTACGAGAGACTCAAAGGAGTAATCGGCACTGAATTCCCGGAGGAGCGGATCAAGAAGATTATCTTCGAACACGAGAGCGCTTCACAAGCATCGAATGATGCCAATATGACCGATGTGAAGAGAAGTGAAGATGAGTCTTAATATGCCCCCAAAAGTGAGACAAGTATAAAGAGAAAGTGTTGCATAAAGAGTGTCTCAATAGTGATGATTCACGCTGCCGATCTTGTTCTCTTCAGGCTCGCCCACGCTCACGATCACATCGAAACCGCTTTTTCGCGTTCCTTCGACTAAGCTCGAATGAACGGCGAGAGTGCCATCGTCCTCTACCGCCGATTTCATTTCCTTCTCAAAGATAATGTATGAGTAGCACGAAAACAATCTGGTCCCAAGTTGTCACTCGAAGGATTGTTCATCACTTGGCCTTTGAGAGCGTGCTTTATACTGATCAGAGTTTCCTGACCTCGTATTCCCTGAGGGTATGCTCCTTCCCGTTTAGTTTTATCATTGTAACGTGCGAAAAGGGATTCAAAAGAATTGTCTGCGATCCATCCTTAATGATCCTCCCCGATTGCTCCACTCTCTTCTCCACCCCTGCTTCGACAAGCAGTCTTTCAAGAAACCCGGTGTCCGGGATAGAGCTTAAGTAGTACTTGTTTTCACGCTTTATTAGTGCTGAACTGCCCTTATATGGGCCGTCCAAGTAAACTCCCAGTATCTCGCAGTCATTCTCAGGGAGGATTCTTTCAGCAACAAAAGAGCAGGAGAAAATCTGGCCAGCGAAAGATATGCTCACAGTCTCTTCTATACCACCTGCATCAATGACCCTTATACCAATAAGTTCGTTAAGAAAGCTGTCTTTGCTTTTCTTTATGAAGTTGTGACAATCTTTTTGGTCACTCATAGCCGTGAAGAAGACTCTCCCCTTGAATATCTTCAGCTGGTCGACAAAACTGCTTTCAAGCTTGAAACTCGAAGGAACGAAAGCAAATGAATACCCGTCCAAAGAGTCACCTGGAAAAACGAAATCAACGTTGTAACCGAGACTCCTGATTGCCTTGTAAACTGGCAAAATCGCATCGAGTAAGAGATCAAATCTATTGTTAAGATTGTCTGTCTCGTTTATCCAGAAATTCTCATAATCAATATAAACAGCCGCTTCTCTCTGCGGAACGACCACGCTCCAATCTGCCAGTCCGGCTATTACTTCTGAAAAGGCTTTTGCGCGTTCAGTTGGATCGCCGTCATAGTCGATTAGGCCTGTGTGAAACTGCTCCGAACCGAACGGCAATTGCCTGAACCTGAAAATCAGTGAACCAAATGCTCCATGGGCGAAAGACTGCTTCACCCAAAAAGAAAGCTGATCAGCACTGTGCCAAGTGTTCACTGAACGCCAGTTTACCCTTCCGGGTTGCTGCTCCATTACGAGAAAAGGCTTCTTTTTGAGAGAACGCATTAGGTCATGGTTAAGCGCCTGAAGATCCGGATCATAATCCTCCGCTATGTAATTGTCCCAAGATACGAAGTCGATGGAGTCTGAAAGCTTCTTATAGTCGATCTCTGTGAAATTGACCATAAGATTGTGAGTTATTGGCGCCTCGCTTTTTGGCTCAATGATCTCTCTCTGCAGATTATGATAATCAATCGCAGAGTCAGAAGAAAACCGCCTATAATCTAGTACCAACGAGGGATTTGGAGATGTAAGGGTTCTTCTGGGAGGGTCTATCTCTTCCCATTTATTGAATGTCTGACTCCAGAAGACTGTCCCCCAGGCTCTGTTGAGGTTCTCGATGGAACCATACTTTCTCTTAAGCCAATGTCTGAATGAAGTGGCACAGTTCTCGCAGAAGCAGACCGTGGAATTATGACATCCGTATTCGTTATCGATTTGCCATGCGACTATCCTGGGGTCTCTACCAAAGTGGTCTGCAAAAGCCTCAACAATCCTTGCCGTTTCCTTGCGATAGATAGTCGAGTTGAAACAGTAATGCCTGCGACTGCCGCTGGCGATCAACAATCCGTTGACATCCCTCTGAAGTATCTCGGGAAACTCCTTTATCAGCCAGGGTGGAGGCGTGCAGGTGGGAGTCCCCATTATAACTTTTATCCCTTCTGAATCGAGAAGATCAATAACTTCGTCAAGGACAGAAAAGTCTATTTTGCCTCGTTCCCTTTCGATTATGCTCCAGGAGAACTCTCCTATGCGTACCACGTTCATTCCCATTTCCCTCATCACTTTGACATCTTCTTTCCAGCGCTCGCGAGGCCAGTGCTCTGGATAATAAGCCGCTCCAAACCATTTCATCCTTTAACACTCCCAACTGTAAGTCCTTCTATGAAGTACCTCTGGAAAAGAAGAAAAACTACCAGAGGAACAACTGCTGCAATTATAGACCCTGCAGCCATCACATTCCAGCTCGTAACCCACTGACCTTGAAGATTGACAAGGCCCAAGGTTACAGGCTTAAACCTATCGCTTTGTATAAGTATCAGAGACCAAAGATAATCGTTCCAGATCCATGTAAACTCGAGAATCCCCAGAGCTGCCATAGCAGGTACCACGAGAGGCAAGACAATTCTTCTGTAGATCAAGAAGTGACCCGCTCCGTCAATCATCGCGGCGTCGAATATGCTTTCAGGTATTGTCTTCATGAAGTTTCTCAGGAAGAACGTGCAGAACCCAAGCTGGAACGCAATATGAAAGAGAATTACACCGATATAGCTATCGTAGATTCCGAAAGACATCGACATACGATATACGGGTATCAAAAGCATCTGAAAAGGAATCAACATACCGCCGACAAAGATCATCAAGATAGTTTTGGAAAGCTTGAAATCGTACCATGCCAGCGCGAATGCGCCCAGACTAGAAAGGAATAGAGCGCCAAGAACGGAAGGTACGGTAATTATGAATGTATTCACGAAATACCTACCCATATTCGCGTCATTCCAGGCAGTTGCATAGTTCTCAAGTCGAACTTCTTTTGGCGGTTCCCACCATCTTCTTCCTAACATGAGTTCATCCATGCTTTTCAAAGAAGTAAAAGCAGTTATGACAAAAGGCATTAGCCAGACAAGAACGAGGAGGGTGGCAAATATGTAGAAAAGGGTCCTCTTCATTCGTTTTCGACCTCCCTTTTCAACACGTTCCGCATATAAACCACTATGAACACCAGGGTGATAAGGAACTGGACAGTAGCAATAGATGATCCATAGCCCATCCTGTAATTGTTGAATGTCTTAATATACATGTAATTTGCCATGACAGACGATGAATAGAAGGGTCCTCCACGAGTCAGAACATAGACGATATCGAAGGCCCTGAGCGAATCGATAACGCTTACTGTGACAGCCACTATGGTTGCAGGCTTAAGCATCGGAAGCACGACGTTCCAGAATCTCTTCCAAGGACCAGCGCCATCGACCGTGGCAGCTTCGACCAGTTCCTTCGGAACACCCTTAAGCCCGGCAAGAAAGAGAACCATAGCATAAGAAATCTGCCTCCAAGACGCTGCCATTATCAATGAGTAAGTTACTATGGAGGGATTGCTCAACCATGAAACACCTTTGAATCCGAGCAAGGCCAAAAAACTGTTCAAAACGCCGCTTCTTGGTTCGAGAATCCAGGACCAGATTTGTCCAATCACAACGAACGAAAGTGTCATAGGGAGGTAGATCAGTGTCTTGTACACCTTATTTCCTCTAAAGCCTTGGTCGAGCAAAAGAGCAATTCCGAGCCCGGCAGGTACGCATATCAAAGCAAATCCAATCAGCCACTTAATGTTGTTTACTAGGGAAACAATGAAATACGGGTCCCTGAACAACTCTCTGAAGTTGTCCAGGCCAATGATTTCCATAGACATTGAGACCCCGTCCCAGTTGGTAAAACTGAGAAGTAGCGTACTGATCAAGGGATAAATGACCCATATAGAATACATTGTGAGAGGAAGGGCTAAAAAAGCCCAAGGAACCCATCTTCTGCTTTTCATTGTTTCCTCCAAACCAAGGTAATCATTGCTCATATCTTTCTCTTGAAGCCTATTATCTAACTTACGATTTCCATGCGTGTCCTCTCTGTTTCAAGACCCTACTTTCCATGTTCCCCCCCGCAACTGACTCCTGTCTGCTTGCGTGACTGTGCAGGTAAGCAGAGAGAAGTGCTCAGAGAAACACGTAGATGTCTTGAAGTCAAGATCTAGTAACTTTTCTGATCTCTTGACAGTAGCTAAGTCGTTTTCACAAGCTCCACTGTCCGCTAGCCCTAAGTACAGATCAAGACAACACTATCTGATACAACTGACAGCATGCGATAAACATGTCAGTCTTCAAGAACGATGACGTACTTCCTGACTTATCGTAAATAATAAGGACATGAAGGGCGGCTCTTCACAAACCGCCCTTCATGTAATTCTTACTTGTAGATTCTGTTTCGTTCGTTTTCGAGATTCTTCAGGATTGTGTCGAGTCTGGAAGGGAAGGTCATGAACTCAACAAAGCCATTCATTCCGGCATTAGCCATCTCTGGATCGGTATCTCGATCATAGAACTGCATTACTCCATCAGATGAAAGTATCATTTCCAGGCCTTTCTTGGAATGGTCGTCCGGCGCAGGAACATGCTTGTTTGCAGCCAGTCTTCCCAGTTCTGTAGCAAAGTATTCTTGCGCTTCCTTCGAAGCTATGAATTTGAGGAATGTCTTTCCTGCTTCTTTGTTTTTGGCATTGGCTGGCATCATGAAGCCATCGATTGGTGTATCCTCAAACAAGCCGATATTTCCGTCAATTACAGGGAACCTGAAGAAGTCAAGATCCTCCTTCACGCCGGCTGGAGCTACATCCTTTATGAACTGTCCCATCAGATACATACCTGCTTCACCCGTGAAAAGATAGTTGGCAGCTTCCTGCCATGTGTAGGACGTTGCATCCTTTATGAAATACCCATTATCTACAAGCTGTTTCCAGTATGCAAAAACCGCCTTCATTCCGTCATCCGTATATGGGATTTCTCCATTTGTGAGCTTAAGTGCGTACTCGATTCCGTTTACTCTCATGTTTAGATAATCAAAGACCCCTGCTGCAGTCCAGAGATACTTTGTTCCTATAGTTATCGGGATCATGTTGTTTGTCTTGAGAGTCTCGCAAACGTCAAGGAATTGTTTCCAAGTGACAGGTACGGTAATCCCAAGTTCTTCGAAAACAGATTTCCTATAATACACACCCCACCAGTACCACGATTGCGGCAGAAAGTAGATCTTGTCTTCGTAGCTGGAAGCGCTCACAAATGCCCTTGGAAAATCTGCTTCAAAGCCATCTTCAAAGATATCACCAATTGGTTCGAGGAGATCCTTGCTGGCGAAGTATCTCATTCTCTCACCTGCAAACCAAGTGACAACGTCTGGTGGATTGGATGAAGTAAGCCACGTTCTGAGGAGAACTTTGAAGTCTTCATGAGCAAATGTGTTGACATTCACATCATAGTCTGGGTACATAGACTCAAACTGTTCTACCAGTTCCTCAAATACCCTCTTCGGTTCCGGGTCTGACATGTAGGAATTAACAACAAGTTTCTGGACTCCCAAACCAACCAAAGCAATTGAAACAAAAAGAACAGCCAATAAGACCCTTTTCATTTCGCCACCTCCTATTTATGCGCTCTTGCGCAGTATGAATTCCGGGGTGAAAACCCTTTTTCTAACATCTTCACTCAATATTGTTTTAAAGGCTTCCTCCACCATGCTGCGAATCGGAATTCTTAAAGTTGTTATGCCTGCTATTTCTGCCATATACACATCGTCATATCCAATTACTTTGACGTCTTTTCCGACTTCAGCTCCTCTTTCCTCTATAGCCCTAATGACACCCATTGCCATCATGTCGTTGTAGCAGAAAAAAGCTTCGGGAAGCTTGGGCAGTTCCTTCACTGTTCCGTAAGAAGCTTTCCAATCAACTTCACGATACAACACTCTCTCTTGTCGTACGTCTCCAAAGCCCTTCAAAAAACCCTCCATTCTGCCTCTAGTAGTGAACTTTCTCGGATTCCCCATAATCAACACGACATCACTGATTCCGACACTCCTAAGATGGGAGCCCGCCTTTGCAGCACCGGCGATCTCATCGATAGAGACCTCGGAAATCAAATTATGCTCAAAATGAACTCCAAAGGACACCACATCAGTTCCCGAACTGATTACATCTACAAGATGAGAACTCTCATATCCTTCAGGAGCAACTACAATGGCGTCAACCTTGATATCGAGTAGAGACTTCAATGCCTTCTTCTCCTGGTCAAGTCTCTTGCTCGTGTCCGACACAATGACTGCCATGTTATTCTCTTCTGCAAGGTCCTCGAGGTCCCCAACTACCTGCGAATAAAAGGGGTTTCTAATATCGGAGACCACAATCCCGATTCTCCCAGTCTTTCCACCCCTGAGAATTCGCGCATCTTTGTGAGGCTCGTACCCAAGCTCCTGTATTGCACTTAGTACTTTGCACTTTGTTTCATCGCTCACTGAATCCCTGGAGTTAATCACTCTAGATACAGTCATCATTGATGTGCCCGCCTTCTGTGCTACTTCTCGTAAGGTGGCTCTCTTCACTACTTATCCCCCTTTATCGTGTTAACGTTAACAGTTAACGTTAACATTATACATTCTGTAATCCAACTCGAAAAACGTGGAAATCTCTCCTCAAAACCAAAGAGGGGCACTCTAGATCGAATATCTGCAAAATGCTCAGTTAGACGCAAAAGAGCGATGCAGGGTTAAGCGAGCAAGAGGTGAGTCAAATTCTTGCGCAGTTACCATAACTAGGTTTCATATGCAGAGAGAAGCTCACCTTAAGAGAAAAAGAGAGCGAAGATGTCGCTTGGCGTGAATCCAACGAAACATAAATACTACCTACTTCTTTTATTCGAAGCGACACACTGTACTATGAAAGATATGTTCTTCTCTGGTCACTGAACGCTGTGAGATGCTCTTCTCTGTTGACCGTCCCAGATCATAAACCCGTTCACCGAAATGATCAATCGAGAAAGACCACTGTCGAGAGGATCGCTTCGCTCGCGAGAGAAGAGAGAAGAACCAGTCACTGGTGAAATGAGACGCAATGCCGCATTCGGCGGGACGCAATGCGCCGAAGAACATCGACGGACGCAAGGCTGGCAAAGACCACGCCAGGTCGCAATGCTGCCTTCGGCAGGAGACGATTTTGAAGCCTGTCTGTTCGCACAGACCAGT
>NZ_DIMV01000079.1:0-2683 GCF_002425715.1 Mesotoga sp. UBA5557 | reverse complement strand
ACACCCCAACCCCGGCCTTTTGGTTTTTCTGGTGAGTAGCCCAGGGGGGTTTCACCCCCAGGCTCTCTCAGAACCGGACTTTCAGATAGCAAACCTAGATGATTAAACAAGTTCAGCATGACGGATTGTGAAGTTCTCTCTCTCTTTAACGGAGAACGGAGAACCGATGACGGTGAACCGAAAAAGCTAACTCTCGGTCTTATCAATTTCCTGCAGGTATTCGCCTACTTCATCGATTGAAAAGTATTTGCTCCATCTCTTCTGCTCTCTTCCATCCACTTGAACTATTATTGTTGGAACCGTGAACACGGAATGTTCTGAGGCAACAGCTGGATTCTCTACTGTGTTTATCTTGAAGAACCTCCAGGAAGCAAATGCTTTCTCCACTTCCTCTAATTTTGGCTCAATCGCCGCACAAACTGCGCAGCCGGGGCTGAAAAAGTCGATAACCACCTTTCCGATGACTCCCCTCAATTCTGCCAGAGTTACTTCCTTCACTTCATCGCCTCCTAAAAGCATTATAATTGATAATAATAGTAGAATTTGAACGAGGTGAAGACTTGCAACGAGAAGGCATAAGGACATCTGTGTTCGTACCCATTGTGAAGCTCTGCGGCGAATACTATCTTCTTCTCACAAGAAGATCTACGAAGATAAGTCATCCTGGGCAGATCAGCTTTCCTGGTGGTCACGCAGAAGAAGACGAAACTCTTCTAGAATGCGCGATAAGAGAGATGAAGGAGGAGATAGGCGCCTCTCCGTCTTCACTTGAAGAGGTATGCCAGCTCAATGTCAGTACCACTGTCACCTCAGGGAGAGAAATCACTTCGTTCCTGGGGTTCATCGATGAACTGAAATTCAGGCTCAACAAGAGCGAAGTGGAGGATATCATCTTTCTTTCGATTGAGGCTCTCAAACTCTCCGCTCCGGAACCAATGATCATGCCAAGCGGAAAGAGAACGATCAGATTTCGTTTTCCCGGGTTCATAGTTTGGGGAGCTACGGCAAGAATAATCGAAGTAGCTATTGAGAGAATACTAGAGATAATTGAGAGTCGTGAAGAAGGTATGTCCGAGTGTATAGATGTCAATTACAAAACACATATAAGAGAGGAGTGATTGAATGCTAGACTTCACGTTTCACAATGCGACCAAGATAATCTTCGGAAAAGATACCGAACAACATGTTGGAACCGAGATTTCCCGGTTCGGCAAGAGAGTTCTTCTTCACTACGGTGGAGGCAGTATAAAGAAGACCGGCTTGTACGACCGTGTTGTAAAAAGCCTAAGAGAAGCCGGAGTTGAGATCTTCGAGCTTGGAGGAGTAATGCCCAATCCAAGGTTGTCTCTTGTAAGAGATGGAATCGAACTCTGCCGAAAAAAGAACGTCGATGCAATCCTCGCAGTTGGCGGGGGAAGTGTTATCGACTCGGCCAAGGCGATAGGAATTGGAGTACCTTACGGTGGAGATGTCTGGGACTTCTACTCGACCGGCAAGAAAGTAGAAAAGATGCTCCCGCTCGGTGTTGTGCTAACAATTCCTGCAGCCGGAAGCGAATCGAGCGGCGGATCTGTAATCACAAACGAAGACGGCTGGTACAAGAGAGCAGCAAACAGTGTTCACATGAGAGCGAAATTCGCAATAATGAATCCCGAACTGACTTTCACACTGCCTGCTTACCAGACGGCGGTAGGTGCGGTAGATATAATGTCCCATGTCATGGAAAGGTACTTCACAAATGTGAAGAACGTGGATTTCACGGACAGACTCTGCGAAGCTACTCTAAGAACAGTGATCAAGAACACACCTATAGCTCTAAAAGAGCCTGAGAATTACGATGCGAGAGCGGAGATAATGTGGGCCGGAACCATAGCTCATAACGACTTGCTAAGCACGGGAAGAATCGGAGACTGGGCTACTCACGGCATGGAACATGAACTCAGCGCGATATACGACATAGCTCACGGCGGAGGCCTGGCGATTATGTGGGCTCCGTGGATGACTTATGTGTATAAGCACGATGTTGAACGCTTTGCCCAATTTGCATACAGAGTCTGGGACGTCGAACCGGACTTCCGTAATCCTGAAAAGGCCGCTGTTGAGGGAATTAGAAGGCTGAAGGAATTCTTTGCTAGTCTCGGTATTCCCGTTACCCTGACAGACGCCGGAATTCCCGACGACAAGTTTGAGGAGATGGCCAAGAAGGCAACTGAAGACGGGCCTCTGGGACAGTTCGTACAACTTCATAAGGACGATGTTAAGAAGATCTACGAACTGGCGAAGTGAACTTATGCTCGGTTTAGCGTTATCTGTTTGCCAAAAGACCGTAAGTCTCAGTCAGAAAGCGAAACAAGGTTTTGCATTTGGAGTTTGGAAAATCGGGTAGCGAGTGAGGAGTGCAATAGAGTTGTAGGGGCGTGCGGCTGCACGCCCCTTTTCTTAAGAAAGACTGATGAATCTGCAAAGACTTTGCATATCCTATGAAGGGGAAGAGACCCTAGTAAGCATTGTTGTGTTCTTCAAATCACCCGATACTGCCATTTCGTAGAGCCCGCATGAACCGCGTGGCGTCACGTTTTTGGTTCTCTCTGCTCTTTATGGCGAACAGCCGTTCGCCCCTACAAGAAGTGCATGATTTTGAATCGGATCTCAGATCACAAAGGAAGTGTGGATCTACCAGGGG
>NZ_DIMV01000003.1:0-2928 GCF_002425715.1 Mesotoga sp. UBA5557 | reverse complement strand
ATCGTTGTGTTGCTGCGTGTTTCCCTGGTCGTTCTGTTTTGTAATGTCACCATCGTTATCTCTGGATAAAGGCGGTTCTTCTTTTGTTGGTCTTTCAGCTCTTTGGATGTATTGTATGATCATGTCGTTGATGTCTTTTGCATTCTCAAAGCCAAAGCGCCTTCTGAAATGCACCATCATGGATGCGTCAAACAATGGAACCACCTGGTATTCTTTCATTCCCAGAAAATACTGCAAATACGGGTTCTCCGCAACCTGTGCTGCTGTCTCTTCATCGGTGTAGTTCTTCATCGCCTGTATTACCAGTGCACCAAATGCGATCCTTGCACTCTTTGCAGGTGCTCCCATTCCAGAGTCTGCAAACAATTTAGCATATCTGTCTTCAATCTCTTTCCACGGTATGATCTCACTCAGTCGAACCCATTGATTCTCTTTTGACAGTACTCTTGTCAGTGATCCTCCGAATCCAACCATTTCCATCTGGTTCTCTTTATGTCTCCTCAGAAACATCTTCGTCATCACCTCGGCGCAAGCTTTTTGAGTCTATACCTTGTTTCCCCTTGCACCATTATACCACATTATTCGCCTGTACTTCACTATTCATGCGCTTTGTATGCTTTTTCAGGAAGCCCTATATTAGCTCGACCACGTATCGATAACATGTATCTCAAATGTGGCAGTCTGTGCATTGCACGCGATAACACGCTTGTTATTGAATTTTTTTCCTCGAAGCGACGCTCTCAAGAATGTTCTTTCCCGACTGTTAATATCGAAGAAACGTGATGCTAAAAGAAGTTCAGACGGAACTTGAGTTTTTTGCTCTATGGCTTGCAACTTTCATCTTGGCACTTGCAACTGATCTATTTTGGAGGACAGTGGACCGATGACGGACAACGTTGTTTTCATGTGAACCATAGTGGTTTATTCCCTTAGAATGTGGGTGCCCCCGTAGGCGGAGCAGTAGAAAGGGTGTGCTTAATCTCTCTTTTCTGTCCTTAGAAGCACTCTCACAGACTTCTGTCTTCGATTTCACCTTCATGTGGAAATGGAGTCTGACCCTATTTAGAGCTAGAATATCCTCAAGCCAGTCAGGCATATCGATGCCATCTGGAAGGAAACCTTCTATGAGGTCGATCAGACCGATTGCCAACTCGCGTGGATTGAAGTTGTTGAAAATGGGGTCGAGTATTCTCAGGTCCTCCAGTAGATCAACCAAACCTTCGGGATCAAAGCTCAATACGTAATCTTCTTCATGTGAAAATGGAGTCTGACCCTATTTATAGCTATTCATTGTTTCAATGCTCTGCTTGCCTGCACCATCCACCACTTGTTCGTATATAGATACAAGAACTTCAATAAGCTCTGATTCCCCCATTCCAGTCTTTTCGACGAGTCTTTCAAGTGCTTCTTTCGCCTTAGAGTTAAGCTCTACAACAGAGTCCGCTTTCGGTGTGATGCGCAGTTTTCCTCCAAGAGCATTGACGAGTGTTTGCATAGTTTTGAATGAAAGATTCTGTTTGCCAGCTTCGATGCGTGAAAGAGTAGGCACAGCTATACCTGTAAGATTACTTAGATCCTTTTGTGTCAGACCTTTTTCGATTCGCAAATCAGTAAGCGCGTTTACAAAATCAAATAACGGACTGAATTCTTCCTGGGCTTTCTGGTACCCCTCATTCTTCTCAAGTCTCTTGAGAAGTTGCTCAAATGTTGCCATATTACTCACACCCTCCTAATGACATCAAAACATAGAAATGTATCGCCTGTATCTTTGTTTTGCCGTATCTATATCTCTCTTCTGCTCTGCCTTACTTCCTTTGAAACCTGCACAAACAAATACGATGGTCTTAGTCTGCCTATGAGCGCCAAAATAGATGCGTATTTGCTTCTTAAGGAGCGTCGATTTGTCCCTGTACTCAAAGATGTCGGATGATGCTATTCCTTTTAAATGCTGGTCGTAACACTCCTGGGTGACTCCTTTTCCCTCTGCCAGTCTCTTTATGAACAAGTTCAGTATTCTTGCGGCCGTCGCACTATCCTTTTCATAGAGGGTATCAATGAAATCACCGACATAATCGTTGCCGCCTTCTTCATCGAAAAAAAAAACTGAGTAATTCTTCCATCTAACAAGTCCCATAACTGCTCCAACAGACATGTTAATGTTAGCATATATGTTAATATAAGTCAAATCTTCGCTATTGTCTGGATAATGCCTTCGGCAAAAGTACAGCAATTCTTTCCTGACTATAAGAACCAACATTAGCATGCGGCAAAGAGGATGTTGCTCATTAGTTTTCAAAGCAACTCTATTCGAAGTAGGGTCTTGAAGTCTGTAAATGTCTTCAGAATCGTGCGCAGTGTCTTTCAGTTTGTTCCACCAGCTTCTTCCCGCCGGTGTAGATCCGCAAGATGTAATTATGCCCTTGAGTAATCAGAAGGCTTTCACGACTTAAAGCCGTTCTTTTCTAGAAAGTCTTCCACTGCTGTAGTCGAGAAAATCAAGAACTCTTTGATATCTTCCTTACTTCTTCTATGTTTTTTTGCGTTCACTTCCTTAGCTTATCGAGGGCGAAGTCATGAGCTCGATAATCAAATCATCTAAAGATAATGCAGTGAAAAAGTCCGCGGCTGCCAGAAAAGCCATGGAGTGATCTCTCTGCATGGGGGTGTCTTCGTGGGCGTAGCAGGAAAAAGGCTCCGTCTTTTCTTTTTGTGTATAAGTAGCCCCTCACAGTTTTTTGCCTTCGATTTCTCGTTTAGTGTGAAAAATGGAGTCTGACCCTATTTAATATGAACCGCTTTCCGCTGATGAAAAACCACGTTGACCGTCATCGGTTCTCCGTTCTCCGAGGAAAACTCGTTCTTCGTTCCAGAGCGAGGACCTGTTCTTCGTTCTTGGTTAAGCCAAGAAGAAGAAGATCGAAAACAAGA
>NZ_DIMV01000018.1:0-176504 GCF_002425715.1 Mesotoga sp. UBA5557 | reverse complement strand
ATTGAAGATACATCTATGTATTCTATTCCTGCAGCCGTGCAAACACCGTCCATGGTAATATCGTTCCCAATCATCACGCAGTTCTTTGCCTCGAGGTTATTTATCTCAAGAATCTCACGATAGTATCTAACATCGGGTTTCACATAATGAGAGTTTTCCATTGTAGTTACATAATCGATGAATCCGCTTTCTAATCCTACCCACTGTAATCTTTTGTTAATAGCCTTCTCGGGGAATATCGGATTTGTGGCGATAATAATCTCGCTTCCTGCCCTTTTCAGGTTTTTAAGTGACTTAACAACCCTTTCGCGCGGTACAATCAGTTCCCGAAGCCTGTTGTACTCACTGTCATAGAAGCCGTTGAAGAACAGTTCATACCATTTCCTGTCACACTGCCCCATAGAATCGGTAAAATTCTCCATGAAATGATCGTAGTTATTTATGAGTCCGTCTCTTTCACCGAAAAGACTCTTCAGCGATGTGTGCAGGGATGCCATAAATCTTTCGAAATCGACTCTACCCTCAGCAAAGTCTGCTATTAGCTGAAAATAACGTCTGGCAAAATCCTCGTCAGAAACAGAACTTAGCGTCCCATCAAGATCAAACAGATATGTTGTTAACCTTTTCAAATCTCCACTCCTATCGCAAGTCCCTTTTTCGCAAATGCCTGTAAGAAATCACAATTTCCGGCAGTCCCTATAGAAACATTTCACATTTCAAGATTATCATGATCGGACATATACTGCCAGACCTTCCACCTTGACAGTGAAGATCTCTTCACTTTCAGTTCAGACATTGACCCGGCAAGACCAGCAAGAATAGAGGATAATGAACAGAGCTCTTCGCTGAGCAAGCAGAAGTGAGTGACACAGTCAAGAGACGGGTAACTTCATGCTCTCAGATAATGGCATCATCACTCTTTCTGAGCAATATAGGAGAAGAGTCCCTTCAACATAAGACTCAAGTACACGTAACAAATGTTACCGAGTAAAGCTGTCACTTTTGGTAGAGTATTAATGAACAAACGGGAGGTGTCGATATGGGAAGGAAGATTACAGATGGTGTAACTTGGGTCGGCAAGATCGATTGGGAACTTAAGAAGTTTCACGGAGAAGATTATTCGACTCACAGAGGGTCAAGTTACAACTCTTACCTAATAAGGGACGAGAAGACAGCCCTGATAGATACAGTATGGGCACCCTTTGCAGAGGAATTTGTGGAGAACCTGAAGAAGGAGATTGATCTGTCCGAGATTGACTATGTCATTGCGAACCATGGGGAGATTGATCACAGCGGCGGTCTCGTTGCACTAATGAGAGAGATTCCAGACACGCCAATCTACTGCACGGCTAATGCGGTGAAGTCTCTTAAAGGGCAGTTCCATAAGGACTGGAATTTCGTGACAGTGAAGACGGGCGACACTCTCACTCTCGGCAAGAAGACCTTAACCTTTGTGGAAGCGCCTATGCTTCACTGGCCAGATTCAATGTTTGAGTACCTGGATGGTGACGCGATTCTTTTCAGCAACGACGCATTTGGACAGCACTACGCCACAGAGCTTCTGTACAACGATCTTGTGGATCAAGCCGAGCTGTATCAAGAGGCAGTGAAGTATTATGCCAACATTTTAACTCCTTTCAGCAAGCTCGTAATAAGAAAGATAGAAGAAGTTCTTTCCTTCAATTTACCGGTGAACATGATATGCCCTAGCCATGGGATTATCTGGAGAGAAGATCCGACACAGATAGTCAAAAAGTATCTGCAGTGGGCAAACGACTACCAGGAAGATCAGGTGACTATCGTTTACGATACTATGTGGGAAGGCACGAAGATGATGGCTGAAGCCATTGCCGATGGTATAGGCAGAGTAAGCAAAAACACGGCTTTGAAACTCTACAACGCTGGAAAAACAGACAAAAACGACATTGTAACAGAGATATTCAAGTCGAAGGCTGTTCTCTTTGGCTCTCCGACAGTCAATAAGGGAATCCTCGCACCTCTTTCCGGCATGCTTCATGAAGTGAAGGGGCTGGCTTTTAAGAACAAGAAGGCAGCGGTGTTCGGCACTTATGGATGGAGTGGAGAATCAGTAGAAGTCCTGGGAAAGATGGTTGAAGAAGCCGGATTTGAAGTAGTCCAGGCTGGCCTGAAGAAAATGTGGTCCCCCGACGACGCAAACTTGACCGACTGCAGAGAGTTCGGTTCTGAATTTGCTTCTATGCTCTGATATGCCCCTAAGCTTTGAGTAGTGTTCTCAATTTGTGAAATGTTTCGTCTTCCAGGAGGTAGTAAGATTTTTTCAGTGCCGCCTCCTGGTATGCTTCTAGAAATGCGACTGTGCCGCCAACTGTCTCCACAAGTCTTTTCTTGCCTACCTCTTTCTTTGTTTCCATGGCCATTTTCATCCCCACCGGAACCAAACTACCGATACCGAACCAACTTCTCTCCATAATCATTCTAGCTTCATCGTCGGAAATACTCTTCTGCACAAGACTAAGGAAGACTTCCTGAAGCAACTCGAGATGTTTCTCAAAACCTTCCATGACTTTCGATCTCGACAGTGCAACACGTCTCATCGCAGGTATCTTAGATGAATCACTAACAAAGTTCGCTATTCCTTCGCACTCCACACTCACATATCTCTACACGAGCTGATCAAGAGGAGTCTCGTCAAACACAATCCTTTCGTCAGTGATAGAGTTTCTTCCGATATGTTTCGTGAGCCAGAACTTACTCAATCGCATCGAAACCTATATCCAGGGCAAAAACAGGATCGAACTAGACTCCCCTATGATCGGCATTCGCATTGTAAGGCATCGGAATGAGATAGACGTTAAAACCCTCAAAGGACGCTTGATCCGGAAGGTACATCTTCGCCTTTGAGATGGCTGAAGATCTTATCTTTGATTCGTTTTTCACAATTAGATCCAGAAAGACCCTCAACTCGGGCCTTCTCTCCCTGATCTTGTCCAACTATGAGCTCTGTGCAATCCTTCGAAAGACCCGAAAGATCCTCCCTCCGGGAAATGGCAGCAAGCAAGCATTCCTTTGCCTCCGAAGCGTGCACACGAAACTGTGTAAACATCTTCGAAAGAGGTGAATCGAGAACCTTACTCGCTTTCTCCTCGCAAGAACCTCTACCGGAATCTACCAGATCAATAAGAGCGAAGATCTCCTCTGCATGAAGCCAGCTCACTTGAATCCCTCGTGAAGTCGTCAATAGGCAAGAGATACTATACCATCAATCTTGGCGAGGCATAGAAGCTGACGGGTCAGTCCCACACCTCTGTATACCTGAAACAATGCACTAAGTGATCGTTCACCAACCCGGTTGCCTGCATAAGAGCATAGACGATTGTCGGCCCAACGAAAGTAAATCCGCGCTGTTTGAGTGAGCGAGATATCTCAGCGGACTTTTCGGTGAGAGGCGGAATCTCAGAAAGACTTTCCCATTTGTTGACTATAGGTCTATTTCCGACAAAACCCCAGATGTAAGTATCGAAAGCGCCAAATTCAGCTTCAATCTCTAAAAATCTCTTTGCGTTGTTTATTGCCGATTCAATCTTTCTCCTGTTCCTGATTATACCCGCGTTCTTGAACAACTCTTCGACTTCGCCACTTCCAAAATCAGCCACCACCCGAGGAACGAATCCAGCAAAGGCTTCTCTATAGCTCTCTCGCTTTTTGAGCACAGTGTGCCAATTAAGGCCAGCCTGGGCCCCTTCAAGAATTAAGAACTCAAACCACTTCTTGTCGTCATGAACTGGAACTCCCCATTCTCTATCATGATATTCAATATACAATTCGTCTACTTCCGACCATGGACAGCGTTCAATTTCCGAAATAGTAATCACTCCGTCACCCAAATACTTTTTCCAAATGACTCGGCTGGGGCATCTGTTGAAGATTCACGCCAAGAAGAGAAGAGATCATTTTCATGTGATCATCTAGTTTTTGAAAGAACAGGTTCATCTATCTATACATATTCACCTTCTGAATCGAATATCTCCCCGACAACCGCTTTGGCCTGTTCGTAGGATTTCGTTCTAGGATCTCTCAACAGTATTTCGATTATGAGTTCGGGATTTCTTTCGTTGAATGCCTCAAGTGCCCACTCCATTCTCAGTATTCTTGGTTTCAGATACCATTGAACAACTCTCTCAGGCAAGGCAGGTTCAATCTCTTCTATATGGATTCCATCACTATCGACGATTGCCGGAACTTCAACGGCAACATCGTCATCAATCCCTTTAATCGCACCCTGATTAAGAGTGTTGACAATGAATCTCGCAGAGTTTCCGTTGACAATCGCATCGATAAAAGGTATATGCTGCTCACCGCTCATTGAGTTTCTATCATATAGTTGGGCAGCTTCTCTTGCGAAATCCCCCGAAAGACCTTTCGATCCCTCGATTATTAGCTTCTCCAGACTCGCTCCGGGGAACTGTTCGATAGCTTTCGAAAGAGCTAGGGTTGCGTTCGTGACTTCACCCAGCTGCTCCTTGTACCACTTCCATCCCAGTTCTGAGTCGGGACTTCCCCACGGACTTCCATACCACTTCTCCAGAGTATCTTGATCATAATGGTACTTCCAGCCGCTGTTTCGAACCGTATCTCCAATAGGAACCAGACCATAGAATGAATACATGTCAATCGTCGCGGGAGACATCTGAATATTGAAAGGATTAGACGGCCTGAACTCACTCGCATCGAATTTCGAAGCGTATTTCTCGAATAATGGATACAAGTCCTCTCCTCTTCTTCTAAACCTATTGAGCCATATTCCGTGGTTGACACCGGCAACCTGCCAGTCTAATTCATCTTTGTGAACACCAAGGGTCTCTGCAACTTCCATAACATCGTAATGACCGTGACAGAATCCGATCATTCTGATCTTTGATTTTCTTCTTATGAGCGTGGTCCCTTCGAATACCGGGTTAGCCGCCTGAAGCATCCATGCTTCCGGCGCCAGTCTTTCCATTGTCTCGGCAATCTTCAAAAAGAACGAAAGCTGATTCCAATTTGTCAGTGTGTAGTAGTCTGAAACCATGTTGAATTCCTGTGTGTCTATCCCTCTATAGTAACCATGCTTCTCTCCGATGGCCCTGATTCTGTCCAGGAATCCGTGTCCACCTACTAGAGCCGTATTAATCACGAAGTCGCTTCCCGCGACCGCTTCTTCTAGCTCCGTTGTCTTCGAAAACTTGAGATCAGTTTTCATCTCTTCAGCTAATTTCGAGGCTAGAACATGCACCGCTTCAAGTCTTCCCTCATCAATGTCCATTAGAGTTACCTTGCTTTTGTGAAGTCCCTTTGTCTTGCAAATATCGCTCACTAGCCTAAGCGAAAACACTGCGCTTCCTGCACCTATTATGCAGATATTCACTGCAGACAAACCAATCCCTCCCAGTCGTCGTTTAGTAAATGATACCACTAATTTACTGCTGCTCAGAAACTCGAGACCATGTAGACAACTTATGGACAGTTAAACAAACAAATGCGTCGCTCAGTCAAATTGCTGTACATGTTCCAGAAAGACGTGTCTCATTCAGGACCTTTTGGAACCTTTTTCAAAGCAAATGCTTATTGCAATATTAACCGTAGTATAATATCTAGTGAGCTGTACTCGGTTTGAGGGACGAAGAAGACTATCAATCGGCTTTATGCCGAATAACAGGGGGTGTTTAGATGAAAAAGTGTTTGTTGGCAGTTCTTCTTTTGTCCGTAAGTCTGCTTTTTTCTTCGGGAAGTGTTGAGATCTTCAGCTGGTGGACCGGAGGAGGGGAAGAGGAAGGACTAGCTGCAATCTACGATGTCTTCAAAGCGAAGTATCCAGACGTAGAGATAATCAACGCAACGGTTGCCGGCGGAGCAGGAACGAATGCTAAGGCAGTCTTGAAGACCAGAATGCTCGGTGGTAATCCTCCCGATTCATTCCAGGTCCATGGGGGCATGGAGTTGATCGACACGTACGTTGTTACGGGAATGATGGAACCTCTTACCGCTATTCTAGAAAGCTGGGGAATTCTTGACAAGTTCCCTGAGGACATTATGACCATCTGTAGCTACGAAGGCGAGGTTTACTCGATTCCTGTTAACGTGCACAGAGGAAACGTGGTCTTCATAAACAATGAAATCCTCCGCAAGGTGGGAATCGACGAAGTGCCTACCGATGTACCCGGCTTCCTTGAAGTATGTGCAAAGATTAAGGAAGCAGGGTATATACCCCTATCGCTAGGAGACAAGGACAAGTGGGAAGCTGGGCATCTCTTTGAGACGATCTTGCTTTCAACTCTCGGACCTGATGGTTATAATGGTTTGTGGAACGGCGCGACAAGCTTCAGTGACCCGGGGGTTGAAAGAGCAATAGTCGTGTTTGAAGAATTGATCAAGTATGTGAATGAAGATCATGCCGCTCTCACCTGGCAGGACGCAACAAGAATGGTCTTTGAAGGAAAGGCAGCGTTCAATGTAATGGGAGACTGGGCAGAAGGTTACCTGAAGACGCTTGGCTGGACACCGGGAGTAGAGTTCAGCTGGATGGCAGTTCCAGGAACAGAGGGCTCCTTCATGGTTGTTACGGATACTTTTGGACTGCCTATGAACGCACCAAACAGAGAGAATGCTCTCAAGTGGTTGGAAATTGTCGCTTCGGTAGAAGGGCAGGATGCCTTCAACCCGATAAAGGGTTCGATTCCGGCAAGACTCGATGCAGACAAGTCTCTCTATGATCCCTATCTCATCTGGTCGATGGAGGATTTCTCGACCAACGCTCTATGTCCCTCTATTGCCCATGGATCAGCCGCTCCGGAAGGGTTCGTAACGGAGTTGAACGATGCAGTGAACATCTTCATAACCACAAAGGACAGAGCGGCCTTGATGAGAGCAATGAAAAGTGCCGCTGAAGACTATATTGATTAATCCTTGTTAGTAGGGGCCTGCAAGTAGCAGGCCCCTTATTTGGGGGTGTTCTAAATCAAGAGGAAGACAAGACGTGGAATTATCTCCTTCCTGATTCTTTCACCAACATTCGCAGCAATAGGAATCTTCGTCTATTTTTTCATCGGTCAGACGATCAGAACATCTGTTTCCAACTGGAATAGTTTCGCGAGACTCCTTAAAGGCGAATTTGAATTTGTCGGATTAAGAAATTACTTGAGACTCTTCGAAGATCCGAGATTCCAGACGGATCTATGGAACACCCTGTATTTCACTCTATTCTTCATACTGGGATGCTTGATTCTAGGGATAATTCTTGCTGCACTCATCGATCGAAACCTCAAGGCATCCAGTATATTCAGAAACATATATCTCTTCCCGATGGCGCTATCGTTTGTAGTAACCGGTGCCGTCTGGAGATGGATATTCGCTCCTGGAATACTTCCAAATAGCCCTCAGGGCATGAACCTTCTTCTCGATATTGTTGGGCTCGATCTCTTGCAGTGGAAGTGGTTCACAAGTACGGAGAGCTTCCTGAACTTCAATGTTGCGCTTATTCCTGTAATAGTTGCCGCTGTCTGGCAAATGTCAGGATATACTATGGCAATGTACCTTGCAGGGTTGCGCGGAATATCGCAAGATCTGATCGAGGCAGCTGAAGTGGATGGAGCGACGGGCTGGCAGATCTTCTGGAGAATCAAATTTCCTATTCTCAGGCCGATCACTTTGAGTGCGATGATCATTCTCGGTCACATATCGTTGAAGATATTTGATCTGGTCTATGCGATGACCGGAAGCGGGCCAAACAACGTTACCGATATGCCTGCGCTGTATATGTTTGAAACGACTTTCAGAGCAAACAAATACGCAACTGGATCGGCAATAGCTATCATTATGCTCTTGTTGGTCGCCGTTGTAATTATCCCATATCTTGCCTCGGCTTTCAGAAAGGAGAAGAGGGTATGATCAAGAAAATCGTCACTTACATTCTTCTGGTTGTATTTGCATTGTTCTTTCTGATGCCAATCTATGTCCTTCTGGCGACAAGTCTCAAACCTCTCAGAGAAGTCGGCCTGGAGAAAATGTGGTTCCTGCCTAAGGAACCCTCTCTTGATGGCTTCGCAAAGGCTTTCAACCGTCTCGCTCCTAACCTGAGGAATTCATTCATTTTGGTGATTCCTGCAACGCTCTTATCAGCCATAATTGGCTCTATTAACGGTTACGTTTTATCGAAACTGAAATTCAGAGGTTCCGATTTGCTTTTCGCTCTAGTTCTCTTCGGGATGTTCATTCCTTATCAGAGTGTCCTTTTCCCTCTTATTCGTTTCCTGCAAGACATAGGTCTTTACGGCTCACTTTGGGGATTGATTTTGGTCCATGTAGTTTATGGATTGCCGATAACAACTTTGATCTTCCGCAATTACTACAGTGAAGTACCTACGGAGCTAATTGAAGCGGCTGGAATAGATGGCGCCGGTATATTCAGGACCTACCTGAAAGTTCTCTTTCCAATTTCTCTACCCGGCTTCGTAGTAGTTGTGATCTGGCAGTTCACTAATATCTGGAACGAGTTTCTCTTCGCGGTAACTGTAACGAGTGATCCCACAAAGCAGCCAATTACAGTCGCTTTGGTCAATCTTGCCGGGAGTCAGGTTGTTGAATGGAATGTTCAGATGGCTGGAGCACTGCTGGCTGCTCTACCAACGCTGGTTGTCTATGTACTGCTTGGTAAATACTTCCTGAGAGGACTTCTTGCGGGCTCTGTCAAAGGCTAGAGAACTCTAGGCGATCCTTCTCAGTTAACACTCAGAGCTCTGTCGAGAAGATGCTGTCTATTCTGTGCCGAAATCTCGGCAAGCTCATCTTCAAACTTCATAGCTCTCCCTTCTTTTGAAGCTTTCAGGTAAAGGTGAAGCTGTCTTCCAACAACATTGCTCATCGTGAAGCCTGCTTTGTCTTCCATGGTCTTACGGAAGCTTTCTGCAACTTCCTCTCCAAATTCGTCCAGCAGATAGGCATATGTCATCCCGAAGATAAGAAACTCGGCGAACATATCCTCCCGGGAAGGATACTTCTCTCCGTAAGACTCGAGAATTCCAAGCGCGAAAGGTGAGTGCTCGAGTCTTTTGACGAGTTCGGCGTTCCGCGAGAGAAAGAGATCTGCACGCGGGTGACAGAACTCGTAAAAAGCAACGATTCTAGACCAGACGAAGTTCTCAAGATAACTGAAGAATTCTTCATCGGGCGCCGTGACCCCTGGCTCATAGGGCCACTTCTCGGTCGCTCTGCCTGGATATCTTGCAATACTGTAGAGCCCGTCAGATCCAGATGCACCAAGAGAAACAAGTTCAGGGAAAAGCGGATTTGGAGCAAAACAAGTTCTTTGTAACTATTCCAAAAAACCGCCACTAACTCTCTCAATACTATTACCGACCAAAGCTTCGATAGCGTCTTTCTCAACTTCATTCCATAGCGGCTTCTGGCTTTCCTGGAGTTTCTCCAGAGTTCCGGACTCGAGAACCCCCCTAATCTCCCTGTTCAAACCGCTCCTATGCAAACCCGGTTCGCATCTTTCGAGAAATGGCGGAAATTCAATTGGCTCGAGACCAGGCCATGAATGGCTAAGAATGTAAGTGAAGAAGAAATAGGACGGTGTTCCATCTCTCAATAAACTTTAAAGCTCATGAAAGCGGACCTTATTGCCTAGAATGAAGCTCTCTGTATCCAAACAGAGAGGGTGGTGTCTGTGGGGCTTCCGATTTGCACTTTGATTCAGCTCTGATGTCATAAGGGCTATTGCCATCACTTGGATCCGCTTGTCACTTTCGACCTTCATCTTCCATCTCATCTTCAGAGTGTGTCTTTATGAAAGAGGAAGAATCTTGATACAGACTCCAATCATCGAATCATACCAAAGATTGCAATCAAAGCAGAACTGACTCTTTGCGTAGATTTCATTATTGCATTGAGTCCCGACAATTGAAGCCATCAGAAACCGTCCTGGTAATTGTAGGATACCCCGGGCTCTAGATCCGAAACTGACGCAATCAGAGTTTGTAACAGCCATTCAGCTCNNTGAAAAAAACTATCCAAGATCGCCGAGTACACGATCACCAGATACAGTCCAAAATGACTTATGGAGATCAGATTTGAAGAGTTGAACCATCGGCGTAATAGAGAAATACATCCTTTGTTCTCTCGAAAGGTTTGAATCCATTCAGTAGAAAGGGTTCTAGATCAAAATCCTCGCTGGCCATGGTATGCATACGGCCGAAACCTCTCGCCCTAGCGTAACAAACAAGCTCCTTCACGAAAACCTCAATACTCTCCCTGTCCTCCATTTCAATGAAATTGATGTCAAGACAATCACTGAACTTGGAGTTTATCGACAAAACCGCCCAGTTAGCGCCATCTGAAAGTTGCACAGGATGTATCAGGAAACTGGTCTTGTTTGGAACTTCTTTTGGAATAAATGACCAGTCTTCGCTGATGTGATCATCGATTTCCGGAATCTCGTCGCTTTCCAGAAGATTGATGGAAAAGGGAGTCAATTCGTCAATCTCCTTCTCCAGATTTGTGAAGACAGCTATTCGTTCGAAGCCAAAAGCTTCGTTCATCTTGATCGATGCCGTGTTGTCAAAGTAAGTTGCAAAATACAGCCTTTCAAGCCCCAGATCTCTGGTCAACTGCAACATCTCTTTGCCCAACTCTTTCCCGTATCCCCTTCCCTGAAAGGCGGGGTCTATTCTCATTCCTTCCATCCAGCCCACTTTGTCGGAGAATAGCCTTAGATTATCTATTCCAATTAATCCTCCTTCACTCCAAAAACCCATGAAATAGCAAGAGGGGTCGTCTACCCACTTGTCAAAAACCAAGGGGATATAGTCATCTCCTTCCCAGATCGTCTTTACGATCTCCTCCACTCTGCTCCGATCGCTCTTTTCCAGAAGCTTTATCATAAGTACACCTTTCTCACATAGGGAGATGTCATAACTCTTAACAGAGCTCCATAAGACATTCTGAAGGGAATCGAGTCACCAACAGCAAAGGACTTCTCGGAATCGGTTACATCCACTATCAGATGGTCGCTCGAAGCATGAATTATTTCACATCCACTTACCAAAGGTGTCAATCCGGAGGGAACCACATCTTGTTCACCAAGATCAAGTATTGCCTTCATTCTCTTCCCTTTATCTACGAACCTTGGAATCCGACCAAAGGCATCATGACCGATATCGCCAATTGGTATGGAGGGCTTCTCTGCAAGTTCAATAATCTCTCCTACGAGAGTGAATGTGTTCTGTAGGGTTCCCGGAACTCTTCGGTTGTTAGTGACATCTGTTCCACACATGATAGATTCACCCAATCTGAAGTGATTTATGCCTCTGGGAAGCGTTCCATCTTCGAGAAGAGGAAGCGAAGCGGTGTTTCCTGCTGAGTATCTCCTCATGGAGTATCCGGTTGCCTTTCTAAGCGACTCTCCCAGGTCTAAAAGTATCTCGAATTTGGCGGGAGAGGCTATCACTCCGCCGAAACACCCGAGGTTTGTCCCAATTCCATCGAGATTCGTTCCGACAATCTCGAATGCCTTCATAAGAATTGCCTCAGCCTCGTAATACATGACTCCCTCTCTGAGGTCTCCGGTATCGATCATATATATGAATTTCAAATCTTTGCCGCTTTCAGTCGATACTTCATTGAGTCTGACCAAAGTCTCCAAATTTCCTATCAGAACCGTGTCTACTAGCTCCACTACTTCCCTGAATCTAGCCTGTTCAGGAAGTCTGAGCAGGAGGTAATCGGCCTTCATTCCAGAGCCTTTAATCCTCGATATGTTCTCCAGCCTTGACTCGCCAATTTCAGAAATGCCGTTCTTCAACAGTACATCTACTATGCTGGGATCGCCGCACACGACCTTAGTCACTCCGGCAATTTCTACCCCATTGTTCTTAGCCAGTTCCCTAATCCTTCTTACATTCTCTGCGATACTGTCCCTCTTCACTTCAACAAAAGCCATTCAAATCACCTCTAGTAAATTATATATTATGCTCCTCTTCCGTTCGCTGCCATCTCCTTATCTGACTAACTTGTTGTCGTATAATATCTACATCATGTATCAAAATAAGGGAAGCTATTTGATTCTACTTTTTTTGAAGGAGCCGGAAGAGATTTCTTCTCGTGGAAAGGCCTGGTCTCTGGAAACGGGATACTATCTTTACGTTGGATCGGCAATGAAATCTCTTTCAGAACGAGTTAAGAGGCACCTCGTTGAGCGAAAGAAACGGCACTGGCACATCGATTTCCTGAGAGAAAAGGCAGAAGTTGTTGCAGTGTTGCTACTTCCATCTGAGCACCGTAGAGAAGAACAGCTTTCCCGGTTCGTCTCGAATTACGGCAAACAAGTTCCCGGCTTCGGAGCCACAGACTGTAAGATCGATTCAAATCTTTATAAGCTGGAATCAGAAGGCGTAGAAAGAGTGTTCTCTTCTATCGTCCTAATATGGAGGGATAACTGTGATAGCATTTTTGAGTGACTGGGGACTAAGCAGCTATTATGTTGGTGTAGCTAAAGCCGCGATTAAAGAAGTAAATAGAAAGGCCGAGATAATAGATATATGCCATGATATCAAACCTTTCAGCATTAAACACGGAGCATACGTCGTGCAAAGAGTAATACGGGATCTTCCCAAGGATGCAGTCTTCCTCGCAGTTGTCGATCCCGGCGTGGGAACTTCGAGAAAGCCAATAATGATGATTCTTAAGGATGGAAGGCGGCTTGTTGGCCCCGACAACGGTTTGTTCACATTTGTTGGGGAAGAGTATGGTATTCACGAGATTCGTGAATTGGAAAACAGAGAATACCACAGAGGCAGTTCGAGAAGCTTCCACGGTAGAGATATCTTCGCTCCAGTGGCAGCCTATGTGGATGCGGGAGTCGAGCCAGAAAAGCTTGGTTCAAGACTTATGAACTTCGAGTACTTGAAATACAAGAAGCCTGTCAGAGATGGAAATACGATTATGGGAGAGACCGCCTTCTATGATCACTTTGGGAATCTCGAGACCAATATTCCAGCATCTCTTGGAAAGGATCTGGAAGAAGGCGATACTCTTGAGATAGTTAAAGGGAGAAGACCCTTCAAGCTGACCTTTGGAAACACTTACTACGATGTCAACCCGGGAAACCTGATGGCTCACTTCGATTCAGCCGGTTTTTTGGAGATAACTGTGAACAAGGGAAGCGCACAGCATTTCCTTTCTATTGAAGAAGGAGAACCCATAACGCTTGTCAAAGTCTGATAGAGGTCTGTTCAAACCAGGCTATCACTACATCGTAGGCGGAGTAGTGCTGGGCGCAGGATTCCTGTTCTCCCTCTTATACGGTTTCAGTCTCGAGAGAGTTTTTCTAGTAGTTGTTTTGGCGGCCACATCGACCGTTACCGTTTATTTCACACTAGTTAGGCAACTCGAAAGGCTAATAAGACTTGTCCGTACAGGTGAGAAAAAGACTATTGGAGAGCTTGATGGTCAGTTCAACGAGATATATGGTTTCTACAGGAATCTCTCTCTCCAGGTGGAAGAAGAGAGAAACTACTATGAGAAACTATACATGGATTACTCGGAACTCCTTAATACTCTCGATATTGCCGTTGTTTCGGTTGACGAGAAAGGGAATTTCGACCTAGTAAACGAGGCATTCATCAAGAGTTTTTCCTATGGAAGCCAGGGTGCCAGGTATCTGCGAATCGACAGATTCACAAGAAGAACAGGCCTAATCTTTCCTCTTCAAGAAGGGCAGTACGAAGTTTACAGTAAGAAACTCGGAAAACGCTACCAAGTTTCAGTAGCACATAAGAAAAAGAGCGGTTTCTTGCTTACTCTTACCGACAAGACCAGTCAGTGGAAGACAAAACAGCTTCTTGAAAAGACAAGAAGATACGCAGTAGACGCTCAGACAGTCGCCGACCTTGCACATGGACTCAAGCAACCTCTCGCAAATGTTAGACTGGCACTTGATCTGTTCAAGAGAACAAATAAAGCTGAATATATTGAGACTCTGTCGAGAGAGCTAAATTCTTTTCAAAGCAGGGTTGGGGGTATTCTACAGATCTTCAGATATGGAGAAGAGTTTGAAAGAGTCGATCTGTCAGAGCAGGTGAGCAAAATCGCCAGCTTTATGTCATCAATCTTCTCCGAAAAAAAGATTCAGCTTAGTTTAGTCTCTCTTGATAAGGGAACTGTGTTGATACAAAAGGGTAGACTCGAGAATGTGATAAAAAACCTCTTCATGAATGCTGTTGAAGCAACTACTCATGGAAAAGGTCTGATCCTCGTAAAAGTAAGGGCATCAAGAGAACTTCTGACGCTGATTCTAGCCGACAACGGAAAGGGAATAGACTTAGAGGCTCAGCAAAAGATATTCAAACCTTTCTTCTCAACTAAGTCAGAGGGATCGGGGCTCGGACTGTACCTCGTCCACAGTTTCTGCGAAGAGAACGATGTAAGATTGAAAATGAGGAGCGCACCCGGAAGGGGAACAGTATTTGCTTTGACCTTCAGGAGGCAAGTAAATGAAGAGCAGAATTCTATTGGTTGACGATGATCTCGCTTTCAACGGACTGCTGGGTGCAGCATTGGAAGAAGAGGGATACGAAGTTGTACAGGTATATAACCTGGCGCAGGCAAAAAAGCAGATATCCGAAGAAATCTTCGACTGTCTGATTCTTGACGTGAGACTGCCCGACGGTTCGGGACTTGAAATTCTTCCTGAGGCCTCGGCGAATGCACCTGTAATAGTAGTATCAGCACACGGAGACATCAACACTGCAATTGAAGCCGTAAGAAATGGCGCCTTCAATTTCCTTGAGAAACCCTTCGACTTGACTCACGCACTCCTTGAAGTGAAGCGAGCAATAGAGTTCTCGGAGGTTTCTCGGGAGAGAGATAACCTTGCAGAAATGGTAGTTGCGGAACCACCCGTAGAGATACTTGGAAATAGCAAAAGCGTTATTCGCATGAAGGAAACGATTGAAATGATTGCTCCGAAGAAGGTGACAGTCCTCCTTGAAGGCGAAAGCGGTACCGGAAAGGAAGTCGTTGCAAGAACCATTCATCAAAAAAGTGGAAGAAAGAAGTTCGTTCCGATAAACTGCGGTGCTATTCCTGAGAATCTATTCGAAAGCGAACTCTTCGGTTATGAGAAAGGAGCCTTCACCGGAGCAATGAACTCAAAACCCGGCTTGATCGAGGAGTCTCATCGCGGAACACTCTTTCTGGACGAGATATCGGAGATGCCGCTTCCTATGCAAGTGAAGCTCTTGAGAGTGCTTGAGACATCTAGCAGCCAGAGACTGGGAGGTACCAATTCTCGCAAGCTTGATTTGAGAGTAATAGCGGCAACGAACAGAGACCTGGAGATCGCCGTGGCTGAAGGTGTCTTCAGAAGTGACCTCTTCTACAGACTGAACGTCGTGAGATTGAAGATTGACCCCTTAAGGGAGAGGAGAGAAGATATCCCACTTCTGATCAGTCACTTTTTGCCTACGCTTTGTGACGAGCTTGGCATGAAGAGGATCTCAAAAGTACCCGAAGAGTTTACCGAAAGCATGAAGGACTACGATTGGCCAGGGAATGTGCGTGAACTACGTAACAGGCTGTTGTCAATCCTTGCGGTGAACGGTACCTTGAAAAGCCTCTCCCGTTCGACAACTCCCGAACGTAAGCAAGCTCTCGAAGACGATTTTAGATTCGAAGAAGTATCTCTCGACGAGCTGGAGAGGCGCTACATATACTGGCTAATTGAGAGAAACGAAGGAAACAAAACAAGAGTTGCGAAGATTCTCGGGATAAGCAAGAGCACGCTTTACGAAAAACTTAAGAGGTGGAACATTTTTGAAAGTAATAACAACTCACCGTAATCCGGATTTCGATGCGTTCGCATCTGCGGTTGCAGCTCAGAAGCTCTATCCAGATCACATTATCGTCTTTGGAGGACAGCTTGTTCCTGCGTTGAAGAGCTTCCTTTCTTCGAAAAGCCTTCTGCTGTCTTTCTACTACATCAACGAGCTGAAGATCTCCGATCTCTCCTCTGTGGTTATTGTTGACACATCAGATATAAAGAGGATTCCCTCTTCTTTGCAAAGAATAATCGGAAAGAACACAGAATTAAGGTTTTTCGATCATCACAGGACAAGTCTTTCGGGCAATCAGATCGGGGTTTTCAGAGAACTGGGGTCCTGCACTACTCTACTGTGCAACCAATTGCGGAAGAAGAAGAAGGAGATTTCCCGAAATGAGGCAACTCTATTTGCAACGGCCATCTACAGGGAAACGGGAAACTTCACCCATGCCTCGACCAAAGCACAGGACCTCAGAACGGCAGCGTGGCTTATAGATATCGGTGCCCAGCCGGACGACCTGGGAGTTTACTCTGGTTACAGGTTAAGTTCAGCCCAGCAGAGACTTGTTGAATCACTGATCCTGGGTTTGAAGAGCAAACTTGTCAGAGGCGTGGAAGTCAATATCGCAACTGCAAAGAGAGACTCTCTACCCGGCGGCTTCAGTCTCGTTGTGGAGAAGCTCTGGTCGTTTCTGGGGGTCGAGAATCTAGTGGTCTTGCTCGAGACCAAAAGCAGAGTCTATTTCACAATGAGATCACGATACATGAGTCTAGACACGGCAAAACTCGAGGGAGTTCTAAGGAACGGCGGCGGGTCTTACACTCTCGGCTACTTTGAAGCTTGCTCTGTTGAAGATGCCGAAGAAAGGATAATTAGAAACTTCGAAGACAACATTGATCGTCTTATAAAGGTCCGGGAGATAATGTCTTCTCCTGTAAGAACAGTACTAGCCGAGATGAAAGTGGAGGACGTCTTCAAGATAATGCACAGAACCGGTCATCACACACTTCCAGTGGTAGACCACGAAAAGATAGTGGGTGTCTCGAAGTACAGAAACGTTGAAAAAGCCGTTCGCCACGGACTTGCAACAAGAAGAATAATCGAAGTCATGGACCGCTTTTTCGTTACAGCCTCTGCTGATGATTCAGTTCAATCGGCGACTGACAAGATGGTAGAGAACGATACAACCGCAATACTGATTATCGACAACGGCATACTAATTGGAATCGTTACTAGAACTGATTTGCTGAAAAGCGCTTTTGGAAGAAAGAGGATAATCGACCCTGGAGGCAATGACAGTGATCAGAGTTATTCGAAGTTCCCTATCGAAGATCTCATTGAGGAACGTGTGGAAAAGCGAATAGTAACTATGTTGAGATTTCTTGGAGCGGTCGGGAGCGAATTGAATATGCCGACATATATCGTTGGGGGTTTTGTCAGAGATTTACTTCTTAACAAACAGAATCTTGACCTGGATGTTGTGGTTGAGGGAAACGCAAACGCTTTTGCCGAGACTTTCAAGAAATATTTCAACATCAAGATCGTAGAGCACAGAGAGTTCCTTGCAAGCTCGATGTTCTTCAACGACGGGCTGAGAATCGACGTAGCTACCGCTAGAACTGAGTATTATAAGAAGCCTGCAATGCTTCCGGAAGTGGAAATGAGCACGATCAAGAAAGATCTATATAGAAGGGACTTCTCAATAAACGCAATGGCAGTGAAACTTAACCAGGAAGAGTTTGGGATACTGATCGATTTTTTTGGTTCAAGAAGGGATCTTTCAAAAGGAGTGATAAGGGCGCTGCATCCACTTAGTTTTATTGAGGACCCAACCAGAATTCTCAGAGCAGTTAGGTTCGAACAACGCTTTGGATTCGAAATTGAAGTGAGGACTGCCGAACTACTGAAGCAGTGCGCTGCCGAAGGCTATCTTGATAGAGTGACAGGGCAACGGCTTAGGGATGAGTTGATTAAGACTCTCTATGAACCTCTTCCTTTGAAGGCTTTGAGAAGGCTTTCGGGGTTTGGCGTAACTGAGAAGCTCTTCCCACAGTCGAAATTTGATAGAGAAACCGATATAATGCTTTACAGGTACTTCTGCAGAAGAGACAGAAACGCTTCGATTATAGGAGAAGACAAAATATTCTACACTCTCTTGATGATTATGCTTAGAAATAGCGATAATGAGGCTGTTGAATGGTGTATCGAACGCTACGGACTTACGAGAAACTTTCTCGACAGGCTTACTGATGCAATAGACACTGCTGGTAGAATAGTAAATGAGAAGCCCAAAACGCCTTCTCAGTTTCATGTTTTGCTTAGAACAAGGAAACCGGAAACCCTGAACTTCATTGACAGCCATCTCGATAATGATTATGACCTCCTGTTTTTCTCTTATCTGAAGAGATTGAGCGAAACAAGATTGACAATCGACGGAAACGCGCTAATAGAGAAATACGGCATGAAAGAAGGACCGGAGATCAGGGAAGCGCTTGACAGACTGTTCTGTGCGAGACTGGACGGTCTTGCTGAAGAAGAGGAAGATGAATTTGTCAGGAAATACCTGAAAGGGAGGGGATCGAAATGAAAAGAGCGAAGTTGTTCTTGGTATTGGGTGTGCTGGTAGTTATCGTACTGTCTCTGTCTTCTTGTATTCGAATACCCATTATGCTTTTCTTCGTTCAGGAAAGCAACAGAGAACCTGGAAAGCCGATTATGGTAAACGTAGAACCCTTCAACTTCACACCAACTTCTAACTATGAATGGAAAGTTGAGAAAGAGCAGGGGGGTTGGGTGAATATTACTTCTCAGAATCTGAAGCAAAAAGAGAATGATACCGCTATTGTTTATCTTCCGACTGAACCGGAATCCGGAGAAGTTAGGATAACGGTAAGAGCAAACTATGCAGATGGGTATGTGGAGCAAATCAGATACATATCCTACGGTCCAAAAACCCCTGTTCTTGTGGAGGTTTTCGAGGAGTTTGGAACCACTTTCTCCCAGCCTTCTGCTTGGTTCGGCAGCTACAATTTCTCAAACTCAAGGCTTCCTACTTTCGTTCGGTACAGGGAAGGTTTCCTTGAATCCGCTGTAGGCATGGATCCTTTTGCAACTAGACTGCTCTTCGGAATCGATCCAACTTCCAAAAGCGAGATATATGACTGGGGAGAGGTTTTCTTCCAGGCTTGGACTAAGTTACCAAGCAGTACCTACTCATCTGCTCAGATGAACACGATACTGAACAGCGAGCCGGTAGCATCTGACTGGAACATAAGAATTCAACCCACGGGATTCACTTCATGGAGAGCGAGCAGCTGGAAGGTTAGTGTTCAAAACATTGATCGTTTCACTGATGATCTTTGGCTCTTCAGAGCAAGGAAGAGCGATAACCTCGTAACACACCTGGTGAAAATAAACAATTACTACACACCATCATCAGAGGAATTTGGAGAAGAAGCCGTCGGCACATATGTGAATTTCACCTTCAATGAGACGAGCATCGTTGGGCCGTCCAAACATCTTTGGGACGAAAATTATTATTTCGGAGTCATTGCAGTCGAAAGGCCGGTTCTCAGATCGGACTTTGAAGAACAGGCATCAATTGTTGCTTTCAAGGGTTCTGCAATGGTTTTGTTCCCAAGCATAGACTGGTAATCACAGAAGGAGAAAGGCTTGGAAGAGAGAGTTCTCGTAGTCGATGTTGATTGTCTAGGAGAGCTGGCAACCCGTAACGGGTTGCTGGCTCTTCCTTTGGATGAAATTAGAGAACGCGTCAGGAGATTCGGAAGGTTCGTACCGCGTTCCGATGCAGAGCACGATGAATCAATGAGGCAAATAATACCTTATGCGGTCTTCAAGAATGGAAATGAACACCTCCTCATGAAGAGAACTAAGAAGCAAGGAGAAGCGCGTCTTCACGACATGTATTCGATAGGTGTCGGGGGTCACATCAATCCACAAGACGGAGCGTATCCCTGGGAGGCATTTGAGAATGGCTTCGAACGGGAGATCCGAGAAGAAGTCTCGGTGGAAATTCACTCAATTGAATACTTGGGAATCTTGAATGACCTTCAGACGGCTGTAAGCAGGGTCCACATGGGTATTGTATACTTGGCAGAGGTGGATTTCAACGGATTTAACGAAGTAGAAAAGTTCACGGGTGAGATGGTCCACCTGGCAATGCTTTACAAATATAGGGAGAAGATGGAAACATGGTCTCAAATCGTTTTGGGATATCTTCTGTCTCGTTGAAATGTCCGGCAAAGATAAACCTGTATCTTGCGGTAGATAAGAGGAGAAGTGACGGATTTCATAACATAAGCTCCGTCTTCCAGACAATAGATTTATTTGATGAGCTGATCCTTACTCCAGGAGTCAGTGAGACTTACTTCAAATGCAATACCAACATAAGCTGGAATCAAGAGAACACTCTTCACAAAGCGCTTACTGAAGTTGAAAGGCAGACTGGGAGAAAGATCAAAATTGGAATGGAACTGAAGAAGAGGATTCCTCCAGGAGGAGGTTTGGGTGGAGGTAGTTCAGATGCCGCTTCTTTACTGAGATTCTTTGCTCAGATATTCGAAATCGAACCTGAAAGACTGATTGAAATGGCATCGATGGTCGGTAGCGATGTCCCTTTCTTTCTTAGAGGTGGAACAGCAATAGTTTCGGGAAGAGGCGAGATTCTTAATTATCCTGGCGATGTAACGGGATATTCCGTTGATTTGAGCTTTCCGGAGGTTGAGGTCTTGACAGTACTGGCATACAGATTAATAGATGAAGGGGATTTCTTTCCTGGAATTGATGAGGAAGGGGCCGAGCAATACTATAAAGCTCTGAAGGCTCATGATAGCCTTGGGATAAAGAATCTTTCTCTAAATTCATTTCAGAATCCTATCTTCAGTCGCTTTGCGGAGATCAAAGAGCATTATTCGAAATCCTCGTTGGAGAAGCCTAATGCAGTCGTTACGATGATGACAGGATCAGGATCAACCATCTTCTCACTTTTTCAGGGCAGAATTGGAAAGTACAGGTTCATTAGTTCAGAGGAGCTGAATAGAATATGGTATTCGACGGGTTGACTCTTCAGAGAGTCTTAGCAGAGATCTCAACTGGTCTTGGAACGCAGCTTCGGCAGGTATATCAGATTGGAAAGACGGAATTCTTTCTTAAGCTGTCAAAGATGGGAATCGAGATTTCCGTAAACCCCTCTTCTCCATATGTAATTGCATCTGAAAGAGATCGGAACTCCCCGTCGCTAGAAACCCCTTTCAGCATCTTCTTGAGAAGACATTTGAACGGTTTCTTTGTCACAGGAATAGAGCAGAAGGAAATGGACAGAATACTGAGGCTAGACTTCGAAGGAAGGGATGCCTTTGGCGAAAGGACGAAGTACTCTATTGTAACTGAATTCATTGGCCCGGGCTCGAATATGATAGTGCTTGATGAAGAAGGCTTGATAGAGCAGACATTCAAAGAGATGATTACTTCTAAGAGGTCTCTGGTTAGAGGACTTAAGTATTATTCTCCCGAAAGCCCCGGAAGGTGTTTGAGAAAACTGTCAGCTGAAGAAATTGTCTCCACCCTTCAAGAGTCTAATCAGATTCTTTCGAAGGCAATCAGCGTATCCTTTACTGGCCTCTCACGAGCAACAACTGAAAACATAGTCGGATATCTTCAGCTTGAAGACGTTCCTCCTCTTGCACTTGGAAAGGAAAGGCTCCGCGAGACTGCCGAATTCTTGAAGAGTCTGGTGGACAACTCCAGTGACGACTTTCTTTTCACTCTTGAAGCCAAGAACGGAACTGAGCTTTCTCCAATACCTCTTGATTTCAAGGGTCATTGTGAGAAGATTCCGGCATCCCTGGCGATCAGCAAGACTCTTGAATCGATAGGGGTTGAAACCGAGATTGACAGGAGAAAGTCAACGATTCTCAGAAAAATCGAGAGAGCTTCAAAGCGACTCTTCCTATTAGCCGAGAAGCTTGAGAAAGAGCTTGCAGAAGTGGAAAACTACGAAGAATTCAGAAGATACGGAGAGCTACTCGTCGCAAATCTTTACCGGTTGAAGGAAAGACAGTCAGAAGTGGAGCTTGATGACTGGGAAAGCTCTATCAAGGTGAGAATATCGCTCGATAAGAGACTGACGCCATCGGAAAACGCGCAACTCTTTTTCAAGTACTTCAGCAAGTCACAGCGGAAAGAGTTTCAAGTGAAGAAACGGCTGAGAATACTTCGTGCTGAAAGCGATTACTTGGAGCAGCTGAAAGAGATGATCGTTCAGGCAGAAACAATTGACGATATTCAGGAATTCTCATCGGAATTGGAAGAAGCAGGAATAATTCACAAAGGCAAGAGCGAAAGAAAGAAGAAAAAGAAGGTTCAGAAGTACGGACCGAGAGTCTTCGAAAGAGATGGAATGAAGTACCTCGTGGGAAGAAACAATCTTCAGAATGACGACATAACGAAAAACGCTTCCAGGAATGATCTGTGGTTTCATGCCCGAGGCATTCCCGGAGCCCATGTTATACTTAAGAGAGCGGGAAAAGAGATCACTTCAGATGCTCTCCATTACGGCTCTTTTCTTGCAGCAATGTATTCAAGAGGAAAGCAATCTGGGAAGGTGGAAGTAGTATATACCGAAGTTCAAAACATAAGAAAGCCCAAAGGAGCTAAGCCAGGGATGGTTCTATATAAAAAATCGGAAACAGTTACGGTAGATCTCACCAAAGAGATGGTACCGAAAAAATGATAAAGCTTCATCCATATATCTTTTTTCTGGGAGGTTTCCTAACTTACGCTTCGATCTTCTTTTCGAGTGCTGCCGTGTCGATGACGATGTCGGTTATCGGAATGACAATAAGCCTCTATATCTGGTATATTCTTGCCTGGAATCGCGATAGACACATAAAGAATATGAAAACGAAGGGCCTCGTTAAGCCGGAGCAAATTCTTGAGCTCAAAATCACAAGTAATTCCAGAGTCTGGGTAATTCTGTACTCCGCCAGCTATTTGACAATGAACTTGACGGGTCTTTATATCGTCAAGGCCATTGTTGAAAACATAGACATCAACCTCGATGTTCCCAGCGTAGAAGAACTGATGACGCTGCTCGGCACTGGCTACGTTCTTTCCAGCTGGTTGTTCTTCTTGACAGGAATCGCTTCTCTGTTTCTTTACGGAAAGCTGATCACAATGCTGTACAACGACGAGATGAAGATACAGTCACTTGAGAGCAAACACAGGAACATCCCTGAGTTGATTGTCAAGCCACTGTCTATAGTTGTGATGGTAGTCTTCACGCTCGTAACCTACGGCCTGTTTAGCTGGTTCATGAGATACAGGTTGGCCGCTATACAAAGATTTCACAACCAGATCGAGAGTAAGCTTGACGAGCTAGATATTTCATTTAAGGAAAAGGCGATTCAGGAGCAACAGCAAGAGGAAATAGAGAGTCCAAAAACGAAAGACAAAGAAATCCTGGACAAATACTCTTCCAGTCTTGCCACGACCGGCGAAAGCGAAAGAAGAAAAGAGATTATCGCTTCTCTATTCAGAGATCTGGGCGATCTGAAATCCGACCAGGCTTTATCTCTGCTCAATAATCTACTTTCGAGGCAGTTACTTACGGAAAATGAGTTCAACAGGCTCACAAGACTTTTAGTTTAGCAGGAGGAAGGAAATTGATCCGATTCAGAAGTGCAACCATAACTTTGATAATAATAAATGTCGTCGTATATCTTTTTGTTATGATCATGGGGCTTTTCAGGGGTCCATTGGGTGTCAGTTATCGCGACTTGATAACGGTTTATGGTGCGGTGAGCAGGCTTGCCCTTTCAAATGGCCTCATTTACACCCCTCTGACCGCTCTCTTCCTTCATGGAAATCTGATGCACATTCTCTTCAACATGTGGGCTCTATTTCAGCTTGGACACATAGTTGAAGGAGTTTATGGTATGAAGTGGTACCTTATCTTCTACTTCATTACGGGAATTAGCGGGAGCCTGAGTGCTGCTGCGTTTTCTAATGCATTCACTATTGGCTCGAGCAGCGCAATCTTCGGACTCGTAGGTATCCTTTTCACTTTGGGACTTAAAGATGACACTCCTGTCGCGCTACGCTCGATAACCGGGTACTCCCTACTTCCTATCATATTGATCAACTTGTTTCTCGGCTTCAGTATTCCAGGGATAAGCAACGCGGCTCATATTGGTGGCCTTGTGGCCGGTGCGATAATCGGTTGGTTCGCAAAGCCTGCTTATGCTAGATTCGCCCGTACTAGAAAAGTCTTTACGAAGGTGAAGGAGAAGAGTCCCGAAGAGTTCTCCAGAGATATTCTTGTAAGGTATATTCCTGTTCTGAACGATCTCAAAAACGTGAAATCAGAAGAGAGAACGTTGAGAATCGTTCAGTTGAGAAGTGAGCTGAGCAGTCTAAAGGATCAGGAAGTAGCCTCAAAAGTTCTCTGGGAGCTCTACAGACGTGATCTACTTTCAGAAGAGGAGTTCGAACGCTTGAGAAGATTTCTTTGACATTACAATAAGAGCCCCTTTCGGGGCTCTTTCATTCTATGAAGTCGCCGTCGATATGCATCTCAGCATCCACAAAGTCTTCTACAAAGAGAACTCGGGGAGCGTCAATACCGTTGAAATTAGTAGCATACTCGGTTGTGTAAGCACCGGCATTGATGAAGTATAATATGTCTCCGTAACCAATGTTCTTCGGAAGATCGATTTCATGATAGATCGTATCCACGGAATCACATGTGGGTCCCGCAAGATGAAAAGAGATCTTTGTGTCATCAACCTTTCCTTCGGTAAGGACCTCGTATCTGAACCCTTCGATTGTCTCCGTGAGGCCGTGAAAGACACCTGCATCTATGTAGACCCAGTTTTCATTACCTTTCTTGCTTCTAAGAATAACCTGGCTAACGAGAACAGCGGAATTTCCTACCATCGATCTTCCTGGTTCTATGAAGAGCTCGAGATTAGAAACTGAAGACATGTACTTGTCGAGTGCTTTGTTAATAATGTCGCCATATGACTTAACAGACTTGATTTCTCTGACATGCTTAACCGGCATCCCTCCACCAAGGTTCAGCATCCTGAGATTTATACCCTTAGAGCGCAGAGTCTTGAATACTTCCGAGGCATCTCTTATGGCGTCGTCCCAGCTATTGACGTTGTAATTCTGAGAACCGACATGGAAACTTACCCCGTATGCATCAAGTCCAAGCTGATCGGCGTATTCCATTATTGAAATGACATGGTTCACATCGGTTCCAAACTTTCTTGACAGAGGCCAGTCGCAATCGCCGCCGCTGGTAGCGATTCTTCCGTACACTTTGCTTCCGGGAGCGTGGGCGGCTATCTTCTCCACTTCCATTTCCGAGTCGACAGCATAGTAGTCTATTCCAACGGAATAAGCGTATGCAATATCCTCTACTTTCTTGATCGTATTCCCAAAACTCATTCTTTCTGGACCAATTCCAAGCGAGAGGAGTTTCTCAATCTCACCGCGAGAAGCTACGTCGAAATTACTGCCGAGGTCCCGAAGAGTCTCGATAATCCTGGGGTGTGAGTTCGCTTTAACCGCGTAAAACACCTGAACATTCCTAACATGGCTTACAATGTCGAAATAGTTGTTTCTAACGTAATCCATATCCATTATCAAGAATGGTGTCTTTACTTCTCTTGCGGCCTTTCTTACCTCAGGGGTAATGTGCACTACGGCATCCCTCCTATAAAATAATCAAGTTATTGTAGCATCGATACTATGAAGGAATGCCAAAGATAAAATGTCATTTATAGTTTAATAACGTTACAAAACCATATTGCCCAATAATAGGCGCTTTCAGCTTTCTATGAGGAGTCTGCAAGTTTTTTCTAGAAATTCCCGATCAATATCATCGAAACTGTTTTGAAAATGACTGTCAATATCCAGTTCACCTATGACTCTTTCATCGACAATCAAGGGTAGTACGATCTCTGACTTGGTACGCGCGCTGCACGAAAGATAGTTGGTCTCCTGTGAAACATCTGGTATGAGAAATACACTCTTCGTCTCGGCCGCCTGGCCGCAAATTCCGCTACCAAAGCCTATCCTGACGTGTTCGGTGGGTTCGCCCACATACGGTCCCAGTATGAGGGAGTTATCTCCATCGGAAAGATAGAAGCCTGTCCAGTTATAGTAGTCTACATACTTGTCGAGAAGTTTCGAGATAATCGTCATCTTCTCATCAAAACCGCATTCCTTAGTGCTCATCTCTATGTACTTGAGTAAACGGTCAAATCTCAGTACCTTCTCCTCCAGAGACATACTAATGCGAACGTTCATTTCGGAATACTCTATGAAGTCTTCCAATGCCCTCATGGCTACGGCAGGGAAGTCTTTTATGTTGCCTTCACTCCAGCAATGAAGAAGATCTATCATTACTACATTTCCCTTTGACGTTGGAACGATAAGATGCTCTTGTTTTCCCAGAGCACCCAGAATGTGGATCACAAAGTCTTCCCTTTCCAGGTGAAGCTGTGACGATATCTTTCCAAGATTTTTAAGGACCCTCCCTTTCTCGATAGGACCATGACTTTCCCAATAATGAGAAAGTCTGTCTATCTCCCTTCTTTCCAGTTTCTCAATCTCTCCTGAGAGGGTTCTGTCATCGAGATTGTTCTTGAACATGTATTCTTCTAGTACCCTTGGATGCTTTTCTCTGTATGCAGCCCAGAAGTCTCCCCACTTTTCCTTCGGATAGCTTAGAATACTGAAATAGTCATAAGTGAAATCCCTGAAAATGCTCCTCATCTAGCTAATTTCCTCCTACGCCAAGCAATACATAAGCATCATAATTGGACGGGTAGAATCTGTTTTCAGAAAGCGAATCGATCAGGCCGTAGTAGTAGTCCAGTCCCCCAAAGCTTGAAGTAACCATTACTATAGGTCTATGATATACATGAGCCTTAGAGAATAGCTCCCTGATTTCCGTTGCTCTAGTATTAATGAAGAGATATGTACCTCTCTTTTCAATCCCATTTATTTCTGGAACTAGACCCGTTGCATCTATCTTCACGCCTGCCTGAGCAGACCACTGAGCCTTTATTGTCTCGGCAAAATCTCCGAAACGAGTGCTGTAATCAGGAATGTTATTGACTACAAGGATTTTTGGTGAAGAGCTTGCACCCCTTGTAGGTTCTGGATCATCACTTCCCGGTCCTGTAGGTATTATCCGACCTTCTCCATCTATGTAGTAGTCTATCTGGGCAAAGCTGACAGACCTCGGTCCAGTGAAAAAGCCGACGGCGAAATCCGTGAGAGACTTCTTGTCGATGCTGATATCTGTCTTTTCAAGCAAGAAGTCAATCATCTCGATTATCTTTGAGGGTCCTGCGTTAACAAGGTTCTTCAAGAACTGCTCCACCACCTGTCTCTGCCTCTCTATCCGGCCCAAATCCCCAGAATCCGCCTGCCTATAACGCAGAAACTTGAGCAAATCTTCACCCTCAAGAAAGTGTATTCCAGGTTCAAAGTGAATGTGGAGTCCCTGCTGAAAGTCATCGTGATGCATCAAGGAATTCACTTCAACTCTTATAGGACCGGTGAACCTTGTCAGTTCAGTCACAGTGCTGAAATCAACAACTACCCAACCGGTTATTTCTCTTTCTGTGAGTTCCTCGACTCCCTTGATAAGTGCCTCCATTCCAAATGAGTTGTATAGCGAATTGATCTTCCTTTTCTCAGATCCATAAGAAATAACTGTATCTCTCGGAATACTTTTCAAGAGAAGTTTTCCAGAGGATCCAAAGTAGACTATGGAAATATAGTCAGTTCTTCCGCCAACGGCAGCCTTTGAGTTACCTCCAGAATCTATGCCAACTATCAGCACTGTCTCTCCCGCAAGGTCTCTTCCAGTCATAGAACCGTATGCATCCCTGAAAACCAGAAAAACTAGGAAGAAGAAGAGAAAGACCTGAAGAACCGAAATGGTTGCAAGGGTAAAGTGAACAGACTTCATCAGTTTGAGAGTGCTCTCTTCACACTGTCAAGAGAATCGGGCTTTAGATATAGACGGCTAACGGTTTCTCCCCCAACCCCTACAGAGATCTTCAAAGGAAACTGAGTTAGTGTTTCCAGCTGATACGCCATCCTTGAAGAGCTTCCAAGTCTGTCGAGAAGTACGGCAATCCCCCTAGATGTAAGAGTAGTGGAACCGTCGTTTTCCTTTACTGTTTCTGCAAGTCCATTTATCTTCCAGTAATCGAACAGCTTGAACCCTCTTAATGCCATTGCATCAATTAGCTGAACGGGATTCGAAGCATTCACACCTAATCCCGATGCGAGTTCACTTATCAGCTTAGGACTAAGATTCACGAAGTATGAGAAGTCACTGTTGGTGTTCAACCAACTATGCACCAATCTCATTGCCTCTGCACCAAGTTGAGGATCAAGGACCTCTTTGGAGTTCTCGATCGTTGCAAATACCGGAAAAGTTACCACAGAAGTCCGGGCGCTCACAGTGGTTCTCAAATAGTAGTACACGTGTTCATTGCCCTCCTGCCAGTGGAAGAGATAGTCCACATAACTTGCCTTCATCTCATCGCTTCCGCTGACTGAGCTGATTGTGAAATACACATAACCGGCACCGGCAGCAACGATTACTAAGATAACAATAATCAGCCACAACAACTTCGGACCACGTCGTTTCTTTGGCTTAATTAGAGACATGATTGGCACCTCCAAGTAATTCATTCCACGTCCACACAGTCTCAGGAAGCAAGAGACTGCCCGACTTTACGGCCCATGTTATTTTCAATCTTATCACGTCAACAAACGATTTTTCCAGATCAGCTTCGGCCGTCACACGAATCTGGAGGGCCTCGGGAAAGGATCTACTTTCCTCGCTAATATCGGCAATCATAAGTATCTTTCCAAGCATACACATACCGGGAATCCCGCTGACATGCCAGTACACTGCCTCAAACACGTCACCTTGCAGTCCGAACTCTTCATTTAGAAAACAGGCAGCAACCTTGCCATGAAGAAGAATTGGGAAGTTTCTCTCGATATCTGATGGCTCTATCCCGTATGAGACTGCCTTTCGCATAAGTTCATCTCCATCCGCATCTCGGAAGAGATCGTGCGACAAGGCTGCGAGTGCTGACTTAAAAGGGTCAGAGTGATGTACAACGCTGAGTCTCTTTGCCAATCTCTCGACCCCCGAAATGTGTTCTAGTCTCTCTGGAGAGCAAGTCTCTTCTGCCTTCTCACGAACAGCTTCAGTTAGCAAATCGTACCCTATATTCAACCTCTACCTCCGCTACCTCGCCTGGATCGACCGATACCGTGTAAGTCCACATACCTGTTTCTTTTATGTACTCGAAATCACAATCTTCGCAATTCAGGTGGAATTGTTCGGCGTTCTGACCAAGGTAGTCTTCAATTTCAACTGTAACAGTCTCCTCGGAAAGGTTCCTAACGTAATAAGTGTTCTTGTAATATCTATACTTTGAATCACCAAGCGTTGTCACAGTCGTCTTTCTACCCGAAACTTCTATTGATCTTGCTATGCTTTGAAGAACAACACTCTCTCCCTTTGCAATATTTCCAATTCCTGCGGAACCTAAGTATACAGATTCGCTCCAGACCTCCATGACGCCGGACGGAAGATCAATTGGAACTTCATTCAGATAAACGTCAATTTCAACTCCGGTGAAGCTACTTCCGCCTCTACTTGCTCTGAAGACTAGCCTCTTATCTCCAGAAAAGAGTTCGGAGAGAAACGCAATATAGTTGGTGCCACGTTTCAGAGGAACGGAAATCTCGTAAAGTCTCGTCTCAGCATCGGAAGTAGTAGGAGATACTGAGTAAGATTCATTTACCATCTTTGCCGCCATGTCCCTGGTTGCATAACCGTAACCTGGATTTGATGAGACCAGAGTCACGTTTTCATTGGTTTCCATTTCAAGATGCACTATCATAAGACCCGTTAGAGAGAAATCCTTAAGTGAGAGCGAGTACCTCGTGGTCCAGCTGTTGTTCCTAACTTGATACGCAAATGAAGACTGACCGCTGAAGCTATCCTGGGAGTTCAACAGAAAACGGGCGTTTGGGCTGAACTCATCGGAGAAAACAGGATACCCTTTTGGATTCACGATGATTTCGCCATATGAATTTCTGAATACTGGAAGAGGCGAGACAACCTCAAGTCTCTCAACTCTACCGTCTTCATAAACAAACTTAACAGGTCTTCCCAGATTTCTTTCGTATAGCGATTCCACGCTGTCACCTGGAACAAAGTTGATCGTAGTAGACTCAGGCACCCCAAATACCGAGAAGGTTTCTGGTTGAACCTGGACACCATAAGGAACCTCAATAACCGCTCTTCCTTTCTCAAAAGCTACCTCCCCGGTAAGAATCGAGAAACCATTGAAAATATAGAGTTGCTCAGAAAATGCGACAAATGCTCCGATAATGAAAACAACTAGAATCAGAAACCTTTTCATACCCCACCTCCAGTTATCACCAGATCTCTCCTTCCTCTCCATAGACTTCGACACCGTTCCAGATCATTCGCTGCCAAACAGACTGAAATAGAGAGTCCAGCTCGCTTCTTTTGCACGCAACCATGCTTACGGTAATCTCTGCTTCCAGCTTCGAATCGTGCTTTCCCGTCTCCACAACGGAAGCGTTGAAGTTTCTTCGAAGGTCGCTAAGGATCGGCCTTATGATGGACCGTTTTTCCTTCAATGAGCTTATTCCGTAGAGTCTCAATAGATAGGTCACATAACCTACGTGCATCTTGTCTCCTCCAAGTTCTCTCGAATCTATGACATCTGGCGCTTGACTGCCGTTCAAAAGAAAGCGGGGGATAACCCCCGCTTCGTCAATCTGAAAAGCCTTACTTCTGCTGTTCTTCAAGCTCCCTCTGTCGTTCAAGAATGATTTTCTGCTGGACATCTGGCGGGGTCTCCTGATAAGAGTTGAATCTCATGGTGAAGTAGCCCCTTCCGCTAGTTATAGAGCTCAGCTTGTTAGCAAAATCAAGCATTTCCGCAAGTGGGACCTGAGCGACGACTTTCGAAGTGCCCTTCCCTTGAGGTTCCATGCCCATCGGTCTGCCTCTTCTAGAAGTTATCTCACCCATTATATCCCCTGTTGCTTCTTCGGGAACGAAGACATCGACATCCATCAAAGGTTCAAGAATTACCGGATTGGCTTCTCCCATACCATTCTTGAACGCCTGCCTGGCAGCTATCTGGAAAGACATATCTGAAGAATCTACATCGTGGTAAGAACCGTAGAAAAGCGTTACTTTTGCATCGACTACCGGATAAGAAGCCAGCATGCCCTTTTTCATTGCCTCAACGACACCTTTCTCAACTGCAGGGATATAGTTTTTCGGAACGACCCCGCCGACGATTTTATCAATGAACTCAAAACCGGCACCACGTTCATTAGGCTCAATTTTGATCTGAACGTGTCCGTATTGACCGTGACCACCGGTTTGCTTTTTGTGTTTATACTCAGCCTCAACGGTCTTTCTCACTGTCTCTCTGTAGGCGATTTTCGGCTTTCCTACTTCGACATCGACGGAGAAGAGTTTTTTCAGCCTCTCTATCATTATGTCTAGATGCACAGAACCCAGACCGCTGATAACCGTTTCATTGGTTTCGGGATCGTTTTCCCACTTGAACGTAGGATCGGACTCTGCAAGTCTCGCGAGACCTCCGCTAATCTTATCGATGTCTCCTTTTGACTTGGGCTGAATCGATTTAGAAATCATTGGTTCAGGCATTTCCGGCAATTCGAGTTTCAGCTGTCTGTCCTTGTGAGCTACCGTATTACCTGCAGCGCTCTTCTTGAGCTTACTTAACTTGACGATATCCCCGACAGTAGCCTCATCTACCTCAATCTCCTTTGTACCCTCGGGAAGCATAACATGCCCGACTTTCTCCAAGGATTCTTGATCAACCACGATGAAAGTGTCTCCTTGTTTGAGTGTCCCTGAAAGTATCTTCATGAAAGTCAGCTTTCCAACGAAGGGATCAACGACTGACTTGAAAATGTAAGCCACAAGCGGCTCTTCTTCGGTAGCGTTGACTTCTATCTTCTCTCCGGAAAGAAGTGTGGCTGCCTTGGGCGATGTCTCTGATGGCTTCTTTCCAACTTCGATCACAAAATCGAGTAGCTGCGAAATTCCGATATTTTTTGCTGCCGAACCAAGAAGAACCGGAATCACTTCATTTGCAAGATAGGCCTTTTTGAAAGCCGAGGTAAGCTCATCTGTCGAGAGGGTTTCTCCCTCTAGATACTTCATCATCAGCTCCTCATCGTTCTGAACGATGTCCTCGATCATTTTTGTTCTAGCCTCTTCGGCAGCCGATTTGAGATCTGCCGGGATATCTTCTTCTTTGAACACGCCACCATCTTCGAAAATGAACGCCTTCATTTTCACAAGATCAATCAGACCTCTGAAACCAGCTTCACTGCCTATTGGAAGCTGCACAAGAACCGGTGTTCTCTCAAAGGTGTCTCCTAGATCGGCGAGTGTATCTGCGAAACCGGACCTCTCTTTGTCCAGCATGTTGAAGAATGCAATTATCCCTTTTCCATGCTCTTTGGCGACCGAACCAAACCTTTCGGTTTGTATCTCAATCCCGGCAGTAGAATTTATTACCACCACGATGTTCTCTGACACTAAGATTCCGTTTGCAGTTTCAGCATAGAAGTCCGACATACCGGGAGTATCGATGACGTATATCCTGCTATCGTTGTGGGGAACACTTGTTACCCCCATTGAGAAACTTGCTTTCTTCTCTCTTTCAACTTCTTCAGAATCGGTTGCAAGGATGCCTATACGATCAATCAACTTAGCGTTATAAAGCATCGCATCAACAATTTGAGTTTTTCCAGACCCGTGGTGCCCAATTAGTGTAATGTCTCTCTTGGCATCGACAGGAATCTTGTCCATATCTGACCACCTCCAAATCTATTTCAGTCTACTTTCGCGATCCAGTTATAATTACTGGAAGAGAAGGCACTCCCGAGGACGGCGAATTGATTATTTCACCATTGACAGATAGTATCGATGACTTCCCTCCATCAAGACACATGAGGGATTCAAATCCCTTGTCTTTGAAGAATTCTATCATCTCTTTGAAGGTTAAGCCATAGCTAGTCTGCTGATAGCCATCAATTACGATGAAAACAACTTCTCCGGTTTCTTTGACTCCAACAAGCGTTCTTGGAGCTCTGACATCCAGTAGAGATGCTGAATAGTAGTTTCGCTCGTAACTGGTTACAGGCTCGCCTCCATGTATTATCATCGGACCACCTTCAACAGCTCCTGTTACCTTCTTCCCATATGAATTCAACAACTCAAATGAAACAAATTCTCCAACTGAAGCCTTGTTCCCTATCTTCTGTACGGAAGATGGCGAAAGAACCAACACATCTGAACCCTTCTCCACACGGGATACGAAACCCTTTTTGGTAACCATGCCATCCCTTATTACAAGATAGGTGAAGTCATCAAAATCAGGGATACTGTTTCGATACTCATCTGTGTACAAGACGGCTTCTCCTCTATACGGAGAGTTAACTCCCGTGATTTGAAGAAAACGGTCTCCAAACTTGGCCGTGTAGAATACATCCATTCTTGAAACATATACTTCACCACCTTCAGTGAAGTAAATCGCCGGTCTTCCGAGAGTTGGAAGGCCTAGCACTTTGCCATCTCGAACAAGGAGACCTATTGGTAGATTATGATTCTGATCAAAGTATCCGCCATTAATCATTATCTCTGCACCGCTTCTTTTCAGAGTATCCGTTGCCTTCTCAAGACCTGCAATTTCATTGTTAGCGAGTTCAACTCCAAAAGAGAACTTCGAGCCGTCTATTTCGAGATAAGACATTGTGAACTTCTGGCCGCCCGAGTAAGACTCGAATACGTTTAGGTCGAAATCTAAGCTGGCCTCCTGCTGTATTGTTCTTCCCATACCACTTTTACCTCTAATAATCAGCGTCATTCCTTTGATCTCATACTCAACGTCCGACCACGGTTTCTCAGCAGAGATTTTCACAAATCCCCTCCCGGTCGTCACAGACATCCCTTCGTATGAAAGAAATGGATCTACTTTCGCAGGCTTCAGAGTGAGGGCAAGTGATCCGCTTCCGGTCCACCAAATTGTGAAAAAGTCCGGGAGAACATCTCTATCAAGGGTCACATAGATCGCTTCCTGTGTGTTTTGAATACCCTTCACAGTTACCGGCTGAGAATAGAGGATCAGCGCCTCTGCTTCGCTGAAGAAAGATTTGTCTGTAATAGCTGCAAGCAACTCTGCGTTGACTAGAACCTTGCTATCTCTGATAATAAGTGAGTTCTCAAATTCGCTTCCAAACTCCACGGTTGCTCTTTTTGTCTCATGTGAAAGTGAGACGATAATCCCTGACGGAAGAATCATTATCGTCTCTTCTTGGCGAAGAGACTGAGAAACAACTATCCCCCTTATCAACTCACCAATTATGTCCAGTTTTACGAAATCCATTGAACGCTCAACAACTACCGCATCGGCGAAGACCCTTGTCTGTCCTCTATCGTCAAGGTAGATCAGATTCTTTGCTGAAGTTACCAATGAAATTAGCAGGAAACAAATGAACAGGATACGTCTCATTGAATGCACTCCCTACAGTACCTCGTAGACTATCGGAGGAGCCTGCACTCTCTCCTCTGAAACACAAAAACAGTCGCGAATTGCTACAGTTTCCCTTTCAAACCTATCCCTTTGATTAGCATAGACTATGGCGATCGTTTCCCCCTTCTCAACTCTGTCTCCAATCTTCTTAAGAACTCTCAAACCCACAGCCGGGTCTATTCTATCTTCCTTTCGTTCTCTCCCTGCGCCAAGCCTCATGCAGATCAATCCAATTGATTCGGCATCAACCGATTTCACATATCCGCTCACCTGAGATCTAACCTCTTCGATGAGGGCGGCCCTGTCAAAACAACTCTCATAGTTCTCCGAGAAATCCTTTGGCCCTCCTTGAGCATCTACGAATTCGTTGAACTTTTCGATGGCTTCACCAGAGTCGATCATGCGATCAACGATTACTTGTGCATCATCTTCGTCTGCAACACCACCAACTACCAACATCTGGCTTGCAATCACTCTGCAAAGTGAGCTGAAATCATTTGGACCTTTCCCTTTAAGAGTTTCTATTGCTTCCACTACCTCAAGCGAGTTTCCTACCGCGATTCCCAGTGGCTGGTTCATATCGCTTATCACAGCCTTCGTGGTTCTTCCCTTCCTTTTTCCAATGTCTATCATCGCCAACGCAAGTTCTTTAGCCTCTTCAAGGTCTTTCATGAAGGCGCCCGAACCGATCTTGACGTCAAGAAGAATTCCATCGGAATCGATAGCTAGTTTCTTGCTCATTATGCTTGAGGCGATTAGTGAAATCTCATCAACTGTGGCCGTAACGTCTCGCAAAGCATAGAGCTTCTTGTCAGCGATGGCTACCTGTGCGGTTTGACCAGCAAGAGCAATTCCTATTCGTTCTGATTGCTGCTTGAATTCATCAATATCAAGTGAAGTCTTGAAGCCAGGAATCGATTCCAGTTTGTCGATCGTTCCTCCTGTGTGACCCAAACCTCTTCCCGACAGCTTTGCGAAAACCAATCCTGCTGCCGCAACGATCGGTCCAACTACCAGAGTCACTTTGTCGCCCACTCCTCCGGTAGAGTGTTTGTCGACTTTTGTGCCACTAATGGACGAAAGATCGATCTTTTCTCCTGAGTCAGTCATGATCTCTGTCAGACAAAGTCTTTCTTCTGCATCAAGATGATTGAAATACACGGCCATTAACCACGCCGCCATCTGATAGTCTGGAACATTGCCATCTACAAAACCCCGTATCAGCGATCGTAGTTCATCTCTAGTGTTGGAATAGCCGTTTCTCTTCTTGATGATTATGTCGTAAGTTCTCATTTAAACACCTTCTTCAGTGGTAACTTAACTTTCAGAATCGTTCCTGTACCATACTCGCTCTCAAGGGAAATTACTCCGCCGTGTTTTTCGACTATAAAGCGTGTAATAGCCAATCCAAGACCTGTACCACCCATCTTTCTTGATCGGGCCTTATCAACCCTGTAAAACCTTTCAAATATGTGCTTCAGAGAGTCTTCAGGTATTCCAACACCCGTGTCTTCAACTTCAATCATTGCATGGTTGTTTTGAGCATAAGATCTTAGCCATATCTCTCTAGGCCCGTGCTCCTTAGCGGAGGTGTACTTAACGGCATTATCGATCAGGTTCAGAAGAAGTTGAACAAGTCTATCGAAATCTCCTTCTACAAAAATCCCTTCTTCTACGTCAACATTTACTGTAACACCCTTCTCACCTGCAAGGGGATCGACAATTCGAATAACATATTTGACGACTTCTCCGAGCTCTACGTCCTCCTTGCTGAAGGAGGCTTCGCCCGATTCGAGTTTCTCAAGGTCAAGCAAATCGTTTATCAATCTTGTCATTCTTGCCGATTCGTTTTCGATTATTGAAAGAAATCTGTAAACTGTGTCTTTGTCCTCAAGATCATCTTCTGCAAGCGTTTCAGCATATCCATGAATAGATGTTAGCGGTGTTCTAAGCTCATGAGAGACATTGGCAACGAAATCCCTTCTCATCGCCTCAACTTCCTTCTCCTTGGTAATATCCCTAAGAAGAATGAGATATCTCACATCGTTCTTCAGGGAGACTCTCATAATCTTACACTCTCTTATCGTTCTCTTCGGGTAGTAGATCGTTATCTCAGATTCCTGATTCTCTCTAGTTCTTACCGAATCTTCAAACAAATCGCCAATGTAATAATTGTCTATCGCTTCACTTATCTTCCTTCCAATTAGCTTCTTGCTCGAAAGCTCTTGCGCGGCTTTATTAGCGTAATCAATCCTTCCATCCTCTGATACTATCAAGAAGGCATCACTCAGATTATCAAAAATCGTCACAAGATCTTCGATTCTTGCATTTAAAGAAGTTACTTCCTCTTTAATGCTCGAAACAAGCTGCTGAACCTTCTTATAGATGAAAATAAACTCGGCGCTTCTCGGAACTTCTACAAGGTCCGCAAAGCGCCTTTTGGCGGCTTCTAATCTCTCGTTTTTCTGTCTTTCATGCCTGAACAGAATCAAGAAGAGAAAAGCTATCACCGCAACAGTAGCGAGGACAGCATAGAACAACGGATCAATCTTCCTTTCCAGGATCTCTGAACTTGTAACCTTTACCCCTAACAGTGATTATGTACTTTGGATTAGAGGCATCTTCTTCGATCTTAGTTCTTAGGCGTCTAATATGGACGTCAACTGTTCTTGTGTCACCGTAGTAATCATATCCCCACAGCTTGTCCAGGAGAACGTCTCTACTGAAGACTTTGCCCTCATTTTCTGCCAGGAATCTTAGAAGTTCAAATTCCAGAGGAGTAAGGCTGACCATTCGGTTTTTTACCCTTACTTCGTATTTCTCGGTATCGATCTCTAGGTCTCTCGCAAGTATCTTCTTTGGCCTTTCTTCTTTTGCCTGTGCGCTCTGCTGAATCCTTCTGAAAACCGCTCTTATTCTAGCCAGAACTTCTCGCACGCTGAAAGGCTTGGTAATATAGTCGTCTGCTCCGAGCTCGAGTCCCAACACCTTGTCGAATTCTTCGCTCTTAGCACTCAAGAATATAACAGGTGTCTGTCTGAACTTTTCGGTTGCTCTCAGGTTTCTGACCAGTTCGAACCCATCCATTCCTGGAAGCATAATATCAACGATGAACATATCAGTTTCATTGTCCTCGGCGATCTTAAGCGCTTCTTCAGCATCATATGCTTTCAGGACGTTATAGCCCTCCTTTTTCAAGTTAAAAGTAAGGAGTTCCACGATCGAAGGCTCATCGTCAACAACCAGAATACTCTTCTTTGCCATGCTTCTTCCACTCCTTCCGTTTCGAATTCACTTCCTCTGCATATTTTTTCAGAATAGGTGTTGGATCAACTCCACGCTCCACGTGTGCCAATAGCTCCCGGGAATGACTCTTATCGATATTCGCAAGCGCAAACTGAACTTGAGATTCCTTCAAACTCTCGAAATCAAGCTTTACGCCCTCAACCAACAACTCCGATCTGATCTCCTTCTCGTACTTTCTCAGTCCGCTTAGAGACTCCATCGGCATCTCTTCAAATGGAGTACCCGGTTTCGGAATCAAAGGGTTCAAACTAAGAACCACACTTGTATAACCCATGCTTGAAGCCTGTAACGCCATCTCGGCTATCTCTTGTCTATCCTCACGCCTTTCAAAGACGGCTCCATAGATGTAGTACATCTTCACTCTACGGAAACCGTGCTTTCTGCCTAGCTCCAAAGCGCTGAGGATATCTCCTCTGCTTATTCCTTTAGCAAAGGCATCTCTCATTCTCTGGCTTCCACCTTCTGGGGCAATAGTGAAAATACTCTGATTGGACAATCTGAGTGACTTCATTAGAGTATCCGAAACGGAATCGAGCCTAAGAGAAGAAACTGATAATTCGTACCCTTTCTCAATACAGTGTTCGGCTACTTCATCGATACCCGGATAGTCAGTAACGGTTGCTGCCACAAGTCCAAATCTATTCGTGAAGTCAGCTACAGAATCCATCAAGTCAAATACCTCATCAGACTTTCTGAATCTTGGTCTTCCGTATCTGTGACCAGCCACACAAAACCTGCACTTTCTAAAGCATCCTCTGCCTACCTCAATTAGGTACCGGTCTCCAAATACTGAATCGGGACTGATGAATACGCTCTCACCAAGAACATCAGAAAAGAAAGGAGTCACATGTTCCGTCTCTAGAGAAGCAATTATCTCCTTTCTGTGCATCCAGTGGTCAACAGCGGATAGACCATCAAGGAACTCCTCACTTAAGTCTCCCCTGTGAACCACATCGGCAACTTCTGTGAGGAGGTTATCATTGAAGTAAGTCATGGCTCCACCAGCAATGATCACCGGGTGAAACTCATTTCTCTCCTCTTTTCTAAGTGGAACAGAAAACTTATTAAGAATGTCAAAGACGTTCATTAAATCAAGCTCAAAGTGAACAGAAAAAGCCCAAATCTTGAACTCGTCAAGCGGCGTGAGTGAATCAAAAGAATAGTACTTCAGGAAGTCCTTATTGTAAAAGAACCTCTCAGCCCTCACGCTGCCTAATTCGTTAAGCTTTCTCAGCAAAACGTGCGTAGACAGACTTGCACTTCCTACTTCGTACGAATTTGGGTAAATAAGCGCTACCCTAACATCGCCAAATCCACTTACTTCCCTAACAAACCGCTCTCTGAATTTCAAACTCGAGACTTGCTCGTACTCACTCCAGCTTCTTTTGTCTCTCGGTTTACGCACTAAAAACTCTCCTGAGAAAATCAGCAGATATGAATTTACGCGAAAACTCGAAAGAACCAGCTTCAGAACCAAGCTGAGTAACTGACCCCGAAAAGCAGACTTCAGCATTGTCGGAGACAGATTCGATCTTTATGTTGACAACCATCTCTCTTTCCATCAATATCGGAGACTGATGCCTGACAAAGGTCTCGGAAACCACTGAAATCAACGATTCTGACTCAAAATCGGAGATCAGTGAATGGCCGCAGTTATGGATAATCTTCATCAAACCACTAGTCGACAGCAGGTTCAATAGTTCAAAGTCATACCGTTCCGACCACCTAAGCGAAACATCCGACGGAGTAACTGCTAGCGTGAAAGTCTTACCTTGTAGCGACTTCAGCCGCTCAAAATCCAACATTTCGCTTTCACCTCTACTCCTTTGTGATCTCGGGATCGCCTGCTGTCGCCCCAGGAGCAACCTCTACAGTCTCAATATCATCTCTATAATAGTTGCCGGTTTCAAGTCCCAGGATTTCGGCCAGTTCTTTGCCGGAAATCGTCTCCTTCTGAAGAAGATAGTCGGCCGCTTCATCCAGTTTCTTCCTGTAATCCGAAAGAACTCTCTTCGCCCTTTCATAGCACGTCAGAACTATTGTCTTAACCTCTGAATCTATCTCACTGGCAATTTCTTCAGAATAGTTCTTCATTCTTGTGAGCTCTCTTCCGAGAAATACTTCCTCTTCCTCTTTGCCCCAAGCGATTGGTCCCAATCTCTCACTCATTCCAAACTGAGTGACCATACTCCGGGCCATCGCACTTGCTCTTTCCAAATCGCTTGCAGCACCAGTGGTAATCTCGCCAAACACCAGATCTTCCGCCGCTCTTCCACCCAGGGCCTGAGCCATATTGTCTATCAGCTCAGACTTAGTTATTAGATACCTGTCCTCTAGTGGCAGACTTTCCGTGAAGCCGAGAATCGAAGTGCCGCGAGGAATTATTGTAACCTTGTGCACAGGAAAGGCTTTTGGAAGAATCAGACCGACTACGGCATGTCCTAGTTCGTGATAGGCAAGTATCTTCTTCTCACGATCGTTTATTCTCCGAGATCTCTTAGCCGGTCCCGCAAGAACTCTATCGATAGCTTCCTCAAGTTCAACCATTCCAATCATCTTCTTCTTCTTTCTAGCAGAGAGAATTGCCGCTTCATTGATCAGATTCTCCAGGTCCGCTCCAACAAACCCTGGAGTTCTCCTGGCAAGCAGCTGGACATCAACTTCAGGGTCTATAGGTTTACCTCGCATGTGTATCTTCAGGATCTCTGTTCTTCCTTTCAGATCTGGCGGATCAACTGAGATTTTCTTGTCAAATCTACCTGGGCGCAGCAAAGCTTTGTCCAGAATATCTGGTCTGTTCGTGGCCGCAATAACTACAACTCCGGTCCTAGCATCAAATCCGTCCATTTCGACAAGAATCTGGTTCAACGTCTGCTCTCTCTCGTCATGGCCGCCCCCGAGTCCTGCTCCTCTGTGCCTACCCACGGCGTCAATTTCATCAATGAACAGAATCGCAGGCGCTGAAGACTTAGCCTGAGTGAAAAGATCCCTAACTCTTGCCGCTCCAACTCCAACGAAGAGTTCGACGAAGTCCGATCCGCTTATGAAGAAGAAGGGAACCCCTGCTTCTCCGGCCACAGCTCTTGCAAGGAGCGTCTTCCCCGTTCCCGGAGGACCCACCAATAATATACCTTTGGGCATTCTTGCCCCTGTTTCCGTGAACACCGAGGGATCCTTCAAATAACTGACAATGTCGGCTAGCTCCTGCTGGGCCTCCTCAACTCCCGCAACATCCTTGAAAGTCACATGTTTGTCAGTGTTGACATATTTCTTTGCCGGACTCTTAGTGAATGTGAAGGCCTGTGAATTGCGGCCAGACATAGATCTCATCAAGAAGAACCAGATGAATACGATTACTGCAAGAGGAATCATAGTTCCAAGAAGATTCACCCAGAAGAGAGAATCGCTTCCTCTTTCGAATGTGATGTTTACTCCTCTCTCCGCCAATCGGTCTATGTGATTCTGAAAAGTTTGAGTCATAAGAGTCTGAGAGGGGACATACGTCTCAAGCGATCTTCTGGGGTTGTCTCCTGTTATGTACACGACTTTTCCATTATCGTAAACAACTATATCAATAATATTATTAAAGTCATCCAAAAACTTAGTGTAGGGAACTACAACACTTGTCTCAGTTGGATATAGGCCCCTGAGTGCAATTAGCAGGAATATACCCAAAACAACATAGAAGAGAATCATTCCAATCTTGGGCTTTTGATCCACAGAACTACCTCCTTTCAAGGCAAAAAACTACGCTGTCGAGACTGGAGGGGCAAACTCTGCAAAGCTCGCTCGTGACAACACCTGGAATCCAGAGGATATCTCCAAAAGCGTTTTCAAGAACCATAATTCTGCTTGAGAAGCCCTTCAAACCTTTCTCTGTAACTACATCGATAACTTTCTTATTTCTTGACATTCCAAACGGGATGATCTTGTCTCTTTCATCCATCGGCCGCAAGCTCAAAGGGAAGGAGAGCTTATCGCTCGAACATATGCTATTAAAGGCACCGTCCAATCTTTCGATCATCGCTTCCGGAATTTCTTCGTTGCATTCCAGGGAAATCTTCCATCCTTCTAGTTCACGGCTGAAAGGGAGAGAGTCTATACTTTGCCTTTCGATCCGCTTGAATCTAAGTTCTCCCCCGTAGAAGAAGACATATCTGCCAATCTTCGAGGCCTTGATATCTTCTCTAAACTCAACAGTCCACCCTCCTCTACTAGAAATCAGGAGATCGAAAAAGGCAACAACTCGCTCTCTGGAGGGTGGATACTTGTCAGAACTAAGAATAGAAACGATCTCTCTCACCATCTCCAACAAAACGGCCCTTTCAACTTCTTTAAGCTTCAAGGCCTCCACAAAAAAAACACCGTCTGCGAATTCGATCTGCTCCAGAACCTCTTCAACCCTTTCATGGATCAGTGCATATCCATCATTGATGTTTTCAAAGAACCTCCACACGGCCTCATTAAGTGCTGAGTTTATCTTTCTAAGCTCCGGAATGATTCTCAGACGAACGTAATTGCGCTCAAAATCATCCTCAGAGTTGGTTTCATCCTCCATAAATGTAACCCTGTTAATTGTAACATAATCTATAATACGTTGCATATCGCTGAATAGCAGAGGTCTTATCAAATCGCCACCTAACGGGCGCAGTCCAATCACGCCTTTCATGCCAGTTCCCTTCACGATTCTTAGCAGGATATTTTCTACAAGATCGTCTCGATTATGCCCTACGGCGATTAAATCTGCACCGATAGACAACTTAACTTCTCTCAGAAAAACATATCTTACTTCCCTCGCCGCAGACTCTATCGACAAACCGCGCCTCTTTTTCAAAAGCTCATTAACATCTCGTCTTTCGTGAAAGAAGGGTACCGACCGCGCCCGACAGAAATCGCCAATCATACCTGCTTCCTCGACGGGTCCCTTCCTTCGAAGACCATGGTCGAGATTTGCGGCAAAGAGGTCTATTCCCAGCTCCGATTTAAGATTTATCAGAACATTGAGAAGACACATTGAGTCCTTCCCTCCAGAAACTGCTACAAGAATTTTCTGACCACTTTCTATTAGGTCCCATTTCTTGATGAATTCGAGGACTTCCTTCTCGAAATCACTCATTTGCACCACCACCAATAATAATGCGCCCGTAAAGGGCGCATCTGGAGCCAACGAAGGGACTTGAACCCCCAACCTGCTCATTACGAATGAGCCGCTCTACCGGTTGAGCTACGTTGGCACCTGGTTCCAATTCTATATCACCGCTTTTCCTATGTCAATCTGTCATGACGCATAAGAGACGCTTCTTCGTTCCCTTATAACAGTCACCTTAATAACACCGGGATATTCGAGTTCCTCTTCAATTTTCTTGGCAATATCTACGGCCATTTTCTCGGCCAGCAGATCATCAACCTTTTCTGGCTCTACAATTACCCGAATCTCTCTCCCTGCCTGAATTGCGTAGGCCTTTTCTATATGCTTGAATCCGGTCGCAATGTTCTCCAGGTTTTCAAGTCGTTTAATATACATATCAAGCGACTCCCTTCTAGCTCCTGGCCTTGAAGCAGATACAGCATCTGCGGCGGCCACAAGAACCGCTTCAGGGGTCAAAGCCTCCGTCTCACCATGGTGATACTGTATCATATTGACAACCTGAACCTTTTCCCCGTACCTCTTGGCAATCTCTCCCCCAATAATCGCATGAGATCCCTCAACTTCGTGATCAATTGCCTTTCCAATATCGTGAAGGATCGCCCCCCTCTTCGCTTTGTCAATGTTCAAACCCAGTTCGGAAGCCATTAGAGCCGCAAGATGAGCAACCTCAACAGAGTGCTGCAATACGTTCTGACCGTAACTCGTCCTGAACTTAAGCCTTCCTAGTAGTTTGACAAGCTCTGGGTGCATCGAGGGAATACCTACTTTCATCAAAGCTTCCTGACCCGCTTCTTTTATTTCACTGTAGATCTCCTTTTTTGACTTTTCGTACATTTCCTCAATCCTAGCAGGATGAATTCTTCCATCTTCAACGAGCCTATCCAGTGTCATCTTTGCGATCGCCCTCCTAAGAGGATTGAAACAGGATACCACAACAACTTCAGGTGTATCATCGATCACGAGATCCGAACCGGTCAACTTCTCAAATGCTCTGATATTCCTTCCCTCTCTGCCTATGATCCTTCCCTTCATCTCATCGGAAGGAAGGCTTACCGCGCTTACAGTTATATCGCCCGTATAATCTGCCGCATAGCGCTGGACTGAGTTGACGATTACCCATTTGGCGTATCGATTGCCTTCTTCGTCGTAGTGATCTTTCATCTCCTTAAGCTTCTGAGCAAGATCATGTTCGTAGATTTCTTCAGCTCTCCTCAGGACTATCTCTCTGGCATCCTCCATCGAAAGGTCGGCAAGGCTGAACAGTTTCTTCTCTGCTTCTTCTTTCATCTCTTCAACACGAGCCCTTTCGATATCCAACTGTTGTCGAGTCCTCTCAATAGCTTCTTCCTTTTTATCGATGTTATCTTCTCTTCTGGAAATCCTTTCTTCCCATTGCTTCAGTTCTTCTCGATCTCTCTTGAAATCCTTCTCTTGCTCCTCACGAAGCCTGTGGAGTTCTTCACGGCCTTCTAAGAGTGCCTTCTTCTTAAGATGATCCGCCTCTTCCTGAGCCCTCTTGATTATCGACTCTGAATCCTGTTTTGCGGATTTCAGTTGAAGCTCAAGCTCATCCTTTGCCTTCTTCACAGCCAAAGGGGTGAGTATAAAATAAGCCAGCGCAATACCCGCTGCCAGGCCGGCTATTATACCAATCAGTAGCATCATAGTTTCTCATCGCTGGTCCTTTCACCTAGCCTTCGAGGAAACCAGCTCCCTCCCTTCATGATTTCTCTTTGATCTCCTCAATAATCTCATCGATTATCGAAGAGGAAAACCCTCTTCTGTAGAGTTTTCTTCTTATCTTATCAGGATCAGTCAATTCTGTGTTGCCCGCAGCTCTTTTTCCAATCTCTTTCAAGTCGCAACTGTCCAGTTCTAATTTAATTGTATCGTCAATTACCTCTTCTGAGATTCCTAACCCAAGAAGCTCCTGTCGAAGCCTGAACGGGCCTTTGTAATGCACATTCAGTCCGTCGCTTACATAGAGTCTGGCGAAAATGCCGTCGTTAACTAAGCCCTGCTCTTCCAGCTTTTCAATGACCTCTTTGATCTCTTTCTCAGAATACCCCTTCTTGAAGAGCTGTACTTCGATTTCCCTTCTTGACCTCAACCTGTATTTCAAATATCTCAAAGCATCTTTCATTGGATCTGAACCCATCACTTGTCGTCTTCCTTCTCCTCTTTCTTGACTTCCAGGAGCGGCAAACCAAACTTCGTCCTTAGCCTGTTTTCAATCTCGAGCATCAGCTCAGGGTTTTCCTTCAAGAATTCTACTCCATTGGCCTTGCCCTGCCCAAGGCTTACTTCACTATTATCAGGAGTCATGTAAGCGTACCATGCTCCCTTTCTATCTATCATGTTCTCAGAAACCGCAAGATTGAATAGCTCGTTTGCATGCTCGATCCCTTGCCCGTAAATTATGTCAACCTTGGCTTCTCGAAATGGCGGGGCAACTTTGTTCTTCACAACTTTAATGGTTGTCTCGTTTCCAAGAACTGTGTTCCCTTCTCTTATAGCACTGCCCCTCCTAACCTCAAGTCTTACCGAAGCATAGAATTTCAGTGCGACACCCCCGGTTGTTGTTTCAGGATTACCGTAGACTACCCCGATTTTCATTCTTGTTTGGTTAATGAAAATCACGATGCACTTCGATCTACTTACGTTCCCAGAAATCTTCCTAAGTGCCTGTGACATAAGCCGAGCCTGAAGACCAACCTGCAGTTCGCCCATCGCCCCCTCAATCTCGGTGCGAGGCACTAAAGCTGCAACAGAGTCCACTACAATTAGATCGACCGCACTAGACCTGATTAGGCCATCAACAATGTCCAGAGCCTGTTCTCCGTAATCAGGCTGAGATATCAAGAGATTGTCAACATCCACCCCAAGATTCTGCGCATAATGGATATCGAGAGCGTGCTCTGCATCGATGAAGGCAGCTATCCCACCCCGCCTCTGAACTTCTGCAATAGCGTGCAAGGCAATTGTCGTCTTTCCGCTCGATTCAGCACCGTAAACCTCAACTACTCTGCCCCTTGGATAACCCCCCACTGTAAGGGCAATGTCGACAGCAAGTGAGCCGGTTGAGATCACTTCTATACTCTTCTGATCTTCTTTATCTCCCATAAGCATTACCGAACCCTTGCCAAACTGTTTCTCGATATCTTTTATTGCTCTATCAAGTGCGTTTTTCTTATCCTTCGACAGCATGTTCAATCAGTCCTCCTTCAAAGCTGCATGTGAAGACCTTTCTGTACCTAGCTCCTTCCCTGGAGAGAATCGATTCGAATATTGTGGCTTCTCCAACAGGAAATATCACTCGTTCACTATCAAGTGTACTCAAGAATTTCCGCCACATTGGCGGACTGAATTTCATCCTGCCTACAGTCAAATGCGGTCTAAAATTATCTTCAACAGGCAGATTCATTGCTTCAAGAACTACTCGCGTCTCTCTCTGTAGATTAATGAGACTCTGATTTCTTTCAATTCCTACCCAAATAACCTTTGGCAAGTCCTTATGTTTGAAGTAACCTATGCCTCCAGTTTCCAGAGTGAATGAAGGAAACCCTCTCAGTCTACGCGACAACATCGATGCCAGTAAAGAGAGTCTTTCCGGCTCTATGTTGTCAAGAAATGCAAGAGTAACGTGAGAGTTTACTCCCGGAACCCATGATGCCTTGAACCCCATCCTTCTAAGCCTTTCCGAAATACTGTCTATCATAGCGGAAACCCTGTCGCCTGTATCAACTGCGATAAAAGAGCGCAAGTCACTCCCCCCCTTTGAAAATGTCTAGATTCTTAAACAGGTAGTTGGCTCCACTCGCTGCCGTGACACCTGCGACGAAGACCTCAAGCCACAGCACCAATGCTTGAGAGGGGAATTCCCATAGCAAATTCATGTAGAGAATTACCAAGAGAATCATTTGAGAGAACGTCTTAACCTTTCCGAGAGCATCAGCCGCGATCACTTTTCCCCTGCTCGAGGCAACCATTCTTATCCCTGAGACAAGCGTGTCTCTTACGATCAGTATGAAAAGGAACCAGAGACTGACTCTCGAAATCGCCATGAAGCCCAGGAAGACTGATGTAACAAGGATCTTGTCAGAGATCTGATCTAGAAACCTCCCCAGATCCGTAACGAGACCACGCTTTCTTGCTATTCTCCCGTCAAAGAAATCTGTAAGTGAAGCAATTCCGAAGACAAGGAATGAAAAGTAGTAACCGACGACATTCCCACTCATTAGCAATAGAAGGGTAGGTAAAGCGAGAACCATTCTCGACAAGGTAAGAATGTTAGGCAAGTTCATCAAGAACAACACCTTCCATGTCATGCTCGTAAGTATCTGTGATTCTGGCTTTCAAGAAAACTCCTTCCTGCTTATGGCCCTTCAAAACAACCACTCCATCAACATCAGGAGCGCTGTTATATGCTCTTCCCAGCGTGTAACTCTCACCGCTCTCCTCAAGCAACACAGTAACTACCTTTCCTTTAAAGTCCGAAAGGCGCTCCGCCGAAATCCGATCCTGTTCGTCAAGCAGAAGCTCAAGCATCTCCTTTGCCGCATTCTTGCTTACAGTAAGCTTCTTATCGAATGCTGGCGTTCCTTCCTCTCTTGAGTAGACAAAGCCTCCGAGTCTATCGAACCTAACACTTCTTGCAAAATTGACAGTCTCGTTGAATGTAGCTTCACTCTCACCTGGGAATCCGACCATTATTGTCGTTCTCAACACAGCATGAGGTGCTTTTTCTCTGATTCCAAGGAGCAAATCGCGTAACTGTCTAGAGTTCTTTGACCTGCCCATTCTCTTCAGGATCTCATCGGAACCACTCTGAACAGGTATATCGAAATAATCTACCACCTTTGAAAGCGAGAGAATCGAATCTATCAGTTCATCTTCCACATGATCTGGGTGAAGATAAAGAACCCGTATCCAGAAATCTCCTTCAAGATCATTCAATTTACCGAGAAGTCCGGCAAGAGTGACTCCCTCATCCAGATCTAAACCATATTGCGTACAGTCCTGAGATACTAGAACGATCTCTTTCACACCTTGTCGCACCAAAGAAAGAGTCTCTTTAACTATGCTTTCTGAAGTACGACTTGCCGCAAAACCCTTGAAGTTGGGAATTGAACAGAAAGCACAATTTCTGTTGCAGCCGTCTCCAATCTTCACATAAGCACTATATTTTTCAGCGACTCTGGTGGAGTACTCGTAGACTCCATCAGGTTCACCAATGAAGAATACCTCGTTTCTCTCGATAAGATCAGCGAGCGTTGCCGGGCTTGTGACTCCAACTAACCCATCAACTTCGCGGATCTCAGATTTCAATTCTTCGAAATATCTTTGAACAAGGCACCCGACTGCAAGTACTCTTAGATTCGGATTGTGCTCTTTGTAGGAAAGGGCCCTGAAGATCTCTTCCAGGCTCTCCTTCTTTGCATCGTCGATAAACCCACAGGTGTCTATAACTAGTAAATCCGCACGCGAAGCATCTTTTACTATCTCATGGCCCCTGCTTCTCATAATGCCTATGAAATTATCCATATCGGCAATATTCTTTGAGCATCCCAGAGAGAGAACACCAAACTTCATAGTCTTTCCTTTCTCTTGAAGAGGTACAGCTCCCTGATTCGCATGAGTTCTTCAATATACTCCCGATCCCGATAGTTCGGATAAGTGTATGGAAGTGGTGCAAAAGCACCATTGACGAAAATGAGAGTTATCTCAGCAGAGATGCCGTCTCCGATATAAATACGATTCGCCCAATGCTTAGTTGATGCGAGAACAAACTGAGCATGATGAACATAGCCCGGATCTAGATTTACTTTTCTCTTCCCTTCCAGTCCAAATTTCTCTTCAATATCGTTTGTAATTCTCTTTATAAGGGAAAGTTGTTGAGGGTGTACGAGCCTCTTAAAAGAAAGCAGCTTACCTTTAAGACCAAATCCCATCTCATCGTTATAATAAGACGTGTATTTATCGAAATCCAGCGATTTCGATATATAGTCTGCCGGTCCAAACTCCTTCTCAAGAACAGGTTGAATTTCCTGAAGCCTGTAATCTATGTATGAACCGAAAGCGAAGACAACGAGATTGACCATTTCCGTTTCTCTATAGCTTCCCATCACTTTACACTCACTTCCGCCAGTGGAATACTCACATTCACCATCTCGCCTCCGCCCCTAACCGTATACCTTCCGGGCAGATCTTGCTCAACAACCAATTTATCGTTTCGTCTTATCTTGAGTACCAAATGCTCACCAGGTTCAAGAACATACCCCTCATCACCGAGAAGAATTCTGAGACGAGACGAGAGGTCGAAAAAACCGACTTCAAATTCGGTAGACTGCGATTCTCTTATGTATCTAAAAATGTAAAGCGATTCTATAAATAGGAAGAGAGAAATTATCAGCAGTACTACCGATGCTACCTGGCTATTAAGTCTTGCTCTCTTTCCCATAAAAAGCGCTCCAGTCGAAATTATGGATATTCTACGGATAATTATAGCACGTTGCTATGGCACATTTTCTGAGTGGCGCCATCAAAAGATGTATGTAAATAACCGTGATATAATTTTCACAAATACGCCTGCCGGGAGGTGATCAGCAATGGATAACACAAAAATCCCAAAACCTACTATAAAGAGACTCGCCGTATACCACAGGTGCCTGGAAAACATGGTTATCTCAGGAGTGGCAAGCGTATCCTCAAATGATCTGGCAGAAAGACTCGGGATTAAAGCCAGTCAAGTGAGAAAGGATCTTTCATATTTTGGAGAGTTCGGAAAGAGGGGTGTCGGTTATAGTACAAAGCATCTTCTTGATAGTATTAGCGAAATCCTTGGAATAAGGAAGAAGTGGAAAACCTGTATAGTGGGGATGGGAAACCTCGGTATGGCGTTGGCCAACTACCCCGGACTTGAGAACTCCGGTTTCATTTCGAAAGCGCTCTTCGACAACAATCCAAACAAAATCGGTATTCCAATGCCTAACGATCTTGTAATAGAATCAACAGAAGTGTTAGAGGAAATTGTGAAGAAAAGGCAAATAGAGATAGGTGTAATCACTGTTCCCGCGAACGCGGCCCAAATCATCGCTGATTTATTGGCAAATGCGGGTGTCAAGGGGATTGTCAACTTCGCTCCAATCCGCCTTACTCTGCCTCCTGGCATAAGCAATGAGGAAATTGACATTTCTGTCTCATTCAGATCACTTGCTTTCAATATGACATTCGGTTCTTCCAGAAAAGGGAGAAGAGCTTAATGGTTCTTGTTTCAATAATCGGAGGAAGCGGGGCCGGAAAGACGTCCGTAACCAACGTAATCTTCAATCACTTCAACGAAAGAGCAGCTGTTCTCTCGATGGATGACTACTACAAGAACCTGGATCCCGGAACTGATCCGAGAGAGTTCAATTTCGATTCTCCGAAAGCCTTTGACTTTGAACTCTTTGAACAGCACCTCAAATCCGTTAAGCAGAACAAAAGCATTATGGTTCCAGTCTATAGCATGGTCACGTACAGGCGAGAAGAAGGAATCTGTAGAGAGTTTCGGCCTAAACCGCTGATTATCGTCGAAGGGCTCCTGGTAATGTTCAAGAGGGAAATGAGGGATCTCTTCGACTTCTCAATATACATAGATGCGCCGGCAGATGAAAGGCTTATTAGAAGGATAGAACGTGATACTAAAGAGCGAGGTAGATCCGTAGACAGCATAATAGAACAGTATAGAAAGTTTGTCGCTCCGTCTTTTGAAAGTTTCATTGAACCCCAGAAATACTTTTGTGATATAGTTTTACCTGACGGGGCCGCGAACACTACCGGTCTTAATGTCATAATCAACGCCATTGAGAACATGTTGAACAAGTGATCGGGCTGGAGGTGTAGAGTGCCAAATAGAATACTCTCGGTCATTGTGTTTCTGGTAATCGCAATTCTTTCCTTTTCCTTTAGCCAGAAAGTGATCATTGAGGATTTCGAGAATTACATTAGTGATTATGTAAGCCAAGAGCCGCAGCTGCCCAAAGTTGTCAGGCTCAATCAGGACCTTGATTATCTGTCAATCTACAGGATGTACAAACTCCAGATGGTTGGGAGCATTGAAAAGAAAGAGAGTTCAACGACTATCGCCGGGTTGCTGACCAGGCATCTCGGAGCTTTCACAGACATTGACTTTCGCGATAACGACGACAGGATAGCCTATAGCGCCTTTCTTGCGTGGGTTCTAACAGACATGTCAGGAAAACCCTTTGAGACCTATACGTTAAATGAGATGCCGGCATATCTTGAGGTCTTCAACTCCTACACGACAAGAGTCAGGAGTATGGCAGAGACTGTCTATAAGGAGTGGATAGCATTCGCTCTTGGCCTCGTGAAGAGCAAACCTGAAGCGTTTCCCGAGGAACTGACTATAACAAACTCTTTTTCTTCCTTCAACCTTGCAGTAGACGCTCCTGCAGAGTCGGAACAAGAAATTCTGAGTCTTTCAGATACCAGGATACTTGAAGCCCTTAACTCTACGATCTCGACCTTGAGTTCGAAAGAGTACCGAGTGGACACTCTTGTTGATGAAGAAGTAAACAGATTAGCAATTCAGACTGCTATGGATCTAGCTCAGATTTCCGGTCCTGAGATGATGGCATCTGGGAGAGAACTCTTCCGGCTATGGCTTCTGAGATCTATGGCTCTGATTGATTATGCTCCCTTTTTCCCGGAGTCGATCCCGGTGAAACCGAAAGAATTGGCAGGGTTTGAGCTTGGCACTGAACCAGATGACTCTGAGTATCGAGAACTAATGGACGTCCTTGAGGAGAATCCAGAAGTAAAGGCTCAAGTCTTTGAAAAGATTCAGATGGGCGCCCAGCTGCTTTCAATTAAGCAATTCACTCCGGTCGGCCTAATCGAGAACGACATCACCAGTGAAGTGAGAAAGATCATACCCATTCAAACAAACATAATGGGTCGGATAAGGAACGAGCTCTCAGCCAACCTCGTTTCAAGCGTTGAAAAGAAAATCGATCTCTGGTGGTTGAGAATTGTTGCCTACGCATTGATGGTTGTTCTGGGATTCACTCTCTTCGACTCTGTCAAGAAGTATCTGTTAGGTACTATCATCATTCTTGAAACCTTGTACATATTCTTCATTGGTAACATTACTGTTGGCATCTTCGATCTTTCTCTGCATTCAATAGTGGCATTGCCCGCCTTTGCATTCGCGTTCATTCTGACCGTTTCTTCGCTAATGAATAGGAGAAAGAGAAACAGAGTTCTGCTCTTGAAACTGCTAATGCTTGTTCTCATAGCCATTCTGCCATTCCTTAATCTTTTTAACGAGCAAACAGAGCTTTCAATGGACAGTTTCGATGGATTCTACGATTCAGTTTACTATTCAACTCTGAAGAACGATGTGTTTCTTGCCCCTGAGTCGATGATCAGCCTGCAGACAAGAGAGTTGAACTCACTTGTTTCGAGTGAGTTGAACACTCTGAAAAGAGTCCTGAGGATAATCATCACCAACAAACTGAACTCTTTTTCATCCGAGGCAGGGTTGACCTACAGTATAGATGCCAACGGAAGATTGAGGGTAACGGCCCCGACCTTTAGCGAGTATTTGTCTATTGAGAACCAGGCCGTATATGCATCCGAGTTGCAGGACCTCACAAAAGATATCAATAGCTTCATAAGAGACAGCAACAGAAATAGCAAAGGTTACGCCAATGCCGTTTCAAAATTACTGGCCACTTCAGAGACAATTGTCAAATACGCTGGACAAACAATGAGAAAGGATTTCACCACTTCACTTGAAGATACTCTAGGATCAAGACCTGAGCTTTCCATCGCTTTGGACGATTACCATCAAAGAATCGATCCGCTGCTAGAAAGCAAACCCTTGCCAATCCCGGTCAAAGTCTACAGAGTTCCAGAGTTTGCGGCGCTAGTAGTTGCTCTTTTTTTGCTGACGATTACGCTATTTGTTGTAAAGAAACCTGTTATCTCTTATATCCACCTTGCAGTAATTGTAGTATTCCTGTTAATACAGCTCCCGGGCCTGAGCGATCTAAATCTCTTTGTCCAAGGTGGTTCTCCGATGCTGAGTGTGCCTATTGAACCTTCGATAAACATTTTGTTTTTGGTAGTTTTTGCGGGTATAATTGTGTTATCAGTTCTATGGATCTTACTATCTCATAAGAAAGGGAGTGTTGTTGAATGAAACTAAGACTATTGTTGGTGTTCTCACTTATTCTCATGTTTGCTCTCCCAGTAATGGCAATGAAGGTAATCATGATTACTGACGTTGGGGGGCTCGGAGACAAGTCATTTAATGATGGAACTTGGGAAGGAATTGTCAAGGCCTCTGACTTCCTGGGAATTGACAGAGAAGTCGTACAATCAAAGGAACAGTCCGACTATATCCCTAATCTGTCAAACGCAGCAAAGGAAGCAGACATTATCTTCGCAGTTGGCTTCATGATGGCCGATGCGCTGTATAAGGTTGCTCCTCAGTTCCCGGATACTTACTTCGTAGGCATAGACATTGACCCTGTTGAGAACATGCCGAATAATGTAGCAACGTATCTCTTCAAAGAACAAGAAGGAGCTTTCCTGGTAGGTTATGTGGTAGCGGCCATGACAGAGACCAACATGGTAGGCTTCGTTGGAGGTCTTCCAATTCCCCCAGTTGAAAGATTCCGCTACGGCTATGAGGCCGGAATAAGAGTCTACGAAGAGATACACGGAAAGACGATAAGCATGCTTCAGGGATACACTATGGATTTCAACGATCCTAAGAAGGGTAAGGACCTTGCCATCGCTCAGTTCGCAGAAGGCGCCGACATTGTCTTCCATGCAGCTGGCGCGTGTGGAAATGGTGTCATTGAAGCTGCAGCAGAAAAGGGAGAAGGTTTCTTTGCAGTTGGTGTCGATGTTGATCAGGATTACATGGCTCCTGGAAGAGTCCTAACAAGTTCTGTCAAGAGAGTTGACATGGCTTCCTATCAAGCCGTTATGAGTATCGCTCTCGGAACTTTCGAACCCGGAGCAAAGACACTCGGAATAAAGGATGAAGGTGTTGGAATTAGTCCGATGACCTACACTAAGGATGTTGTTGGACCGGTTATTCTCGGCGAAGTTGAGTTCCTTAAGGGTCTTCTAAAAGCCGGAACGCTTATTGTTCCTGATACTCAAGAGAAGCTCGATGCGTTCGTTGTTCCAGATATAACCCTTCCGTAATGGAATTAATTCACACAATCGTGTGATATCAAAGATCGGGAGAGCGACCTCTCCCGATCTTTCGTATCATGAACGATGGAGGTGAGCGTGTGGAAGAAAGCTACGTTGAAAGCCTCGATCTCTCAGGTATCGCAGTAGCTATGAAAGGAATTGTGAAGACCTTCCCTTCCGTTGTTGCTAATGATCATGTGGATTTCTTTGTTAAGAAAGGCGAAATACATGCGCTTGTGGGCGAGAACGGAGCAGGAAAGTCTACTCTCATGAATCAGTTGTATGGGCTTTATACTCCTGACGAAGGAGAGATCTTCATAAATGGTAAGAAAACAGTTATCAACGGGCCAAAGGATGCTATTGACATAGGAATCGGGATGGTCCACCAACATTTCATGTTGGTGGATAACCTGACTGTCGCTGAAAACGTAGTTCTAGGTTCAGAACCGAAGCACGGTCCCTTAAAAATGTTCATGGACACTAACAAGTCGCGTAAGATCGTTACGGACTTGTCTAAAAAGTACGGACTAGCCGTTGATGTGGATGCTTTTATTGAAGACATTCCAGTTGGTATGCAGCAAAGAGTTGAGATTCTGAAGATCCTATTCAGGGGTGCCGAGATTCTCGTTTTCGATGAACCGACAGCCGTTCTAACCCCTCAGGAGACCGAAGAGCTTTTCAAAATACTTAGAGTGTTAAGAGATAATGGAAAGACGCTTATTTTCATCACTCATAAGCTAAATGAAGTCATGGCTATTACCGATAGGGTGACAGTGATGAGACTCGGGAAAGTAACCGGTAAGGTGAACACCAAAGACACAAATCCCAGACAACTTGCAAACATGATGGTCGGAAGAGAAGTTCTCCTAAGAGTCGAAAAGGAAGAGAAACGCGCCGGCGAAACCGTTCTAGAAGTCAAAGATCTCCATGTGAAGGATAATCGAAACTTAGATACGGTCAATGGTGTCTCGTTCTCGGTTCGTCAGGGGGAAATTGTGGGAATCGCCGGCGTAGCAGGTAACGGTCAGACAGAGCTTATCGAGGCGATCACCGGTCTTAGGAAAGTTGAGAAAGGAAAAATATACTTGAGTGGCGTTGATCTTACTAATCAAACGGCGCTTGAAATAAGAGAAGCTGGTTTGACACACATCCCGGAGAATAGACTGAGAAGGGGAATGATAGCCCAGTATCCAGTCTATTACAACCTCATCCTTGGTAAACAAGACGAAGAGCCCTTTTCTCAAGAGGGGTTCATAAACCTTAGAAACGTAAAGGAATTCTCAAAAGGCGTAGTAGATGCTTTCGATGTGAGACCAAAGAACATAAACATGCTCGCTGGCAACCTCTCGGGCGGGAATCAACAGAAGGTTGTCGTGGGCCGAGAACTGAGCGTTGTTCCGATAGAACCGAAAGTTGTGGTAGTCTCTCAGCCCACCAGAGGTCTGGATATCGGAGCAATCGAGTTTATTCATAAGACTTTGATTTCGATGCGCGGCAAGGGCATTGCCATGCTTCTGATCTCAATGGAACTCGATGAGATTTTTTCTCTCTCTGACAGGATACTTGTCTTCTATGAAGGAGAGATTATGGGAGAAGTTACTCCAGATGAAGTCGACAGAGAGGAAATAGGACTTATGATGGCAGGGCATAAAAAGGCCGAAGTCGTTAGGGAACGGAGTGATGAAGGATGAATACCAGCAAGATCTACGCATTACTAGTACCGATCGTCTCCGTTTTGATAGCTCTCCTGATAGCTTCCGTGATTATTATCATGATCGGCAAGAACCCAATTACTGCGTATTCCATAATGATTGACGGCGCGTTTGGTAGTCAGGAAGCACTTGCAGATACTATTATGAAGATGACACCCCTGATTCTAACCGGTCTTGCAGTCGGGTTCGGATTCAGAGCAGGAGTCTTCAACATAGGCGCTGAAGGCCAGATGACGATGGGTGCCCTAATAGGTGCAATAGTAGCCATGAATATCGGGGGAATTCCTTCGGTTATTGCCATCCCTCTTTCAATTATAGCCGGAATGCTCGCAGGTGCCTTCTGGGCATCAATAGCTGGTTTTCTGAAAGCTTTCACTGGAGCGCATGAAGTTATTTCAACGATCATGCTCAACTGGATTGCAGCTAACCTTGCTTCATATATGGTGACCGGACCCTTGGCGGTCGGCTCCGGTACTCCGAAGAGTCCGGAAGTTGCAGAAGCATCGAAGCTTCCGGTAATACTAAAAGTTCAGGCTACTGAACTAAGCGTTGGGATTTTCATTGCCATTGCTGTAGCGATCATAATGTACATCCTGATAGAGAAGACCACCATCGGTTACAAGTTAAAGGCCGTAGGATTCAACCAGCATGCGGCTGAGTATGGCGGTATTAGTATTAGAAAGAGCATAATTCTTACAATGGCAATTAGTGGTGCTCTTGCTGGTATGGCAGGAATCGTCGACCTCATTGGAGTACCTCCTCATAGATTCGTCGGCGAACTCACAGGAGGAAGAGGATTTGACGGTATCACCATTGCGTTAATTGGGAGAAACCACCCAATCGGAATAATTTTTGCGGCTCTTCTGATAGCAGCCTTAAGAACAGGCTCCAACGCGATGCAGATTAGAGCCCAAATCCCTAACGACATCGTATCTATCATTCAGGGGATAGTAATCTTCCTTGTGGCTGCTGAGAGAATTGTCTCCACTCTTATTCTGTGGAAGCGAAAGAAAGGAGTGACTGCTATATGAGCTGGATCGAAGCGATCTTCGCAATACTTGTCAACCCCCTATTCTATAAACTCACTTTGCTCTCTGCGACTCCTTTAATATTCGCCGCTCTTGGAGGCACTTACAGCGAAGTCACCGGCGTTACGAACATCGCTCTTGAAGGTATTATGCTCATGGGAGCTTTTACCTCGATCGTCTTCACCCTACTTTCTGGTAACGCCTGGATCGGTGTACTAATGGCCGTCATCATAGGAACGGGGTTCACCTGGTTCCACGCATGGGCAAGTATTAGGTGGTCGGCTAATCAGATAGTTAGTGCTACCGCTCTTGTGATAATCGCTCAGGGAACAACTTCATTCCTGATGATTCCGATCTTTGGAAACGAAGGCCAGACCGATTTCATTGGAAGAGTTCCATACCTTGACGCAGGTTGGTTGAAGGGTATCCCTTTCATAGGCGAGATTTTCGGCTCTATGAGTCCTTTTACGTATATCTCAGTAATTGCGGTTGTTGCCAGCTGGTTCTTACTGTACAGAACACCTCTTGGTCTTCAAATGAGAGCGGTCGGAGAAAATCCTGAAGCTGCTGATACTCTAGGAATAAACGTCTACAAGATCAGATATTTCGGAGTTCTAATGAGTGGAGTTTTCGCAAGTCTTGCCGGGGCCTTTCTTTCGGTCGGTGAACTGGGAAGATTCGTTGAGAATATGATTCATGGAAGGGGATTTATTGCTCTTGCCGCTATGATACTCGGAAACTGGAATCCGGTTGGGGCCATGTGGGCTGCAATACTTTTTGGAGCGGCGGAAGCGATGAACCTGCAGTTACAGAGTAGTTCAATTGTGTCGGTGTCGGCAGGTGTGAAACCATTATTCAATATGATTCCATTTGTTGTCACGCTGATAGTAGTGGGCGGTTTTATTGGCAAGACGCGATCACCTGCTGCTTCGGGAACACCTTACGAAAAAGAATCCTGATTACGAAAACAAGAGGCCTTTCGGGACCTCTTGTTTTACACAAATCTCAGAGCCTGTTGAAGTCTGTTCAAAGTCTTGTTTCTACCGAGAAGAAAGATAACATCAACAAGTTCTGGCCCTTCATCGGCCGCTGTTAGAATATGTCTCAAGGACATGTAGAACCCCTTTCTATCGGGTTTGAATTCGTTGAGAACTGCTCTGATCGTCCCGACTATTTCATCGTTGTTCCATGCATCAAGATACTCTATTCTGTCTTTGAAGGCCTCAAGAGCCCTATAGATTCCCCTATCGATATCACTAGAGGGGTTGAAGGTAGAGATTTCCGGCTCTTCAAAATAAAGATGCATTTTCTCCGGCACTTCCAATAGGGTTTCCACTCCCTTTCGAACGGAGTCAATTGCCCTTCTCAACCACTTCCTATTGGCGATGACTTCTTCTGAAGACATTAGACCTGCTCTCACAATAAACGGAATCGTCAGATCGGTTATCCTATCCAAATCGCATTCACGAATGTAGACCCCGTTCATCCATCTTGCCTTGGTTTCATCGAAGATTGCAGCGCTCGTATTCACTCTCTCAATCGAAAAGCTTTCGATTATCTCCTCGTGTCGTAAGATCTCCTTACCATCAGGATGTGACCACCCTAGTAAAGTAAGAAAATTGAAGAAAGATTCTGGCAAAAAGCCTTTCTCTCTGAATTGCTCTACAGATGTATCTCCATGTCTTTTGCTCAACTTCTTTCCATCAGGCCCAAGAATCATCGACAAGTGTGCAAAAGATGGTATTGGTGCTCCAAAAGCTTCATAAAGAGCAAGTTGCCTTAGGGTATTAGATAGATGATCATCTCCTCGTAAAACGTGAGAAATCTCCATAGAAACGTCATCAGCAACTACCGCAAAATTATATATTGGTTGACCGTTGGACCGCATTATCACAAAGTCTCCAATTGCTCCCTCTTTGAAAACGACCTCGCCTTTGATTTTATCGGGAAGCCTGTACTCCTTGCGTGGCATGTTAAAGAAGACAACCGGATTAAGTCCTTTGGCTTCGAACTCCGAAACCCTTTCTGGCGAGTTGAAGACCTCCAGCATCTCTTGAGAATAATGAGGTGCCTTTCCTTCCGAAAGCATTTTATCGTGAAGCGCTTCAATGTCTTCAGGATAAGCATAGACATTGTAGGCTAGCCCCCTTTGAAGGAGATCGAATACCATCTCCCTGTAAACTTCTCCTCTTTCACTTTGTCTATAGGGCCCAAAGGACCCACCCACATCGGGTCCTTCATCCCAGGTGATCCCCAACCACAAAAGTGACTCCATGAGTTGCTCCTCAAATTCCTTTGTGGATCTTGAAACGTCGGTATCTTCAATACGAAGGACGAGCTTGCCGCCGTAATGCTTCGCAAACAGGTAATTGAACAACGCAGTTCTGGCACCACCAACATGAAGGTATCCAGTAGGGCTGGGCGCAAACCTTACTCTAATCATCATCATCACTTTCCCTTCCAGCAAAAGCAAGTAAAATCCCCGAAATACTCTTGCTATCAGTTATTTGTCCGTCAACAATCATTCTGATCGCCTCTCTTGAGTCGATCAGAATCGGTACCACAAACTCTCCTTCATCGGGACAGGGATCCTGAACCCTTTCCACCTCTGCAAGGTAGATATGAATTATCTCATCGGAAAATCCCGGCGAAGTCTCAATCGTAGTCAGTTTGCGTAAGTATCTTGTAACATATCCCGTCTCTTCCAGCAGTTCTCTTCTGGCGCAGTCTTCTGGGTTCTCACCGGCATCAAGCTTTCCGGCAGGTATCTCGAGCATGAACTTCTGAACGGGGAAACGGTATTGCTTCACGAGCAGCAATTTATCATCTACGAATGGAACGACAGCAACGGCACCGGGATGACGAACAACCTCTCTAAACGCCGTAGTACCGTCTTGAATCGAGACGGTGTGTCTTTCAAGATCAAGAATTTTGCCCGAAAAGATTTTCTCCTTTCTTATCGAATGCTCCATCTTACTTCTCCATCTCAAAATGCAGTGGCAGGAGCTCATAGGAAGTAGTTCTCTTGGTTATTCCATCGCCCACTAGAATCACTTCGAAATTGCCAAATTCTGCCATGAACTGTCTGCAGGCCCCGCACGGAGAAGTCGGTTCCTTTCTGTTACTAACTATTGCAATACTCCTGAACTTCCTGTAACCCTGTGAGACAGCCGAAACAATCGCAGATCTTTCGGCACAGATGGAAAGTCCATAAGAACTGTTTTCTACATTGGTTCCAACGAACACTTCGCCTTCCTCAGTAAGCAAGGCCGCACCAACAGGAAACCCTGAATATGGCGAATAGGATCTATCCTTTGCCTCAATAGCTTTCTGAATTAGCATTATCTCCTCTGATCTGTCTTTCATCAACCTTCCTCCTGTCAACAATGAGCCTGATCTTCTCAACTTTATTCTTTCCGGCAGCGAGGATCTCAAAAGTAAAGCCATTAACAATTATCTTCTCTCCGACTTCCGGAAACCTTTCAAGTACTTCCAGAAGATAGCCTCCTATTGTCTCAAACTCAGTATCTGGAAAATGGTGCTCAAGTTCTCTCTCGATATCATTTATTGGTGTCATTCCGTCAACAATGAACTCGCCTTCTCCTAGCCTCTCTATCATAATCTCTTCGGACTCTTCGTCATACTCATCCAGGATCTCACCGGTAAGCTCTTCAATTACATCTTCCATTGTTATTATCCCTGCTGTCCCGCCATACTCATCGATAACTACCGCGAGATGATTCTTCTTCTCTCTGAATTCTCTTAACAGATCATCGACTTTCTTCGTCTCGGGCACGAAATACGGGGCTCTCATAATTTCCTCGACACTAATGCTATGCAGGACATCGTTATCCTTCCTATCGAGTATGAAATTTAGCAGATCTTTCGCGTAGCAAACTCCGACAATTCTATCAATGTTTTCTCTGTAAATAGGATAGCGAGAATAGCCTTCCGATTCTACTAATTCCATTAGGTCAATTAGCGGCTTTTCCTCTTCAAGTGCAACGATTTCCACCCTTGGAGTCATAATCTCCTTCACCGAGATGTCCTTCAATTCGAGCGTCCTTTTCATAATCATTCTCTCTTCCGACTGAAGAACCCCTTCTTCATGGCCGGCATCGACGGCCGACCTGATCTCGTCTTCGGTTATGAAGGGAGCAAAATCGGCTTTCTTACCTCCAATGAAGACTATGAAGAAATTCGAGATGCGTAACAGAAGCCACAAAAGAGGTTTCAGAATCATCGTGATTACGGAAATTACCGTTATCATTTTTCTAAAGAGTCTTTCAGAGTTTTCTCTTGCAAAGATCTTCGGAGTGATCTCTCCAAACACAAGTATTAAGAATGTCATAACTCCCGTAACAAGCGCTGCGGCAATCCCTGCGGAGTTGCTCGGAAGGAGCTGCAGTGCAAGCAAGGTTGCGAGTGATGAAGATAGTATGTTCACAACATTGTTCATGACAAGTATAGCCGTAAGAACAGAATTAGGGTTCTCTACGAAATACCTAACAGACTTGCTGAACCGCTTTTCTTTGTCATCCATGAGATCACGTAGCTTCAATTTGCTCATCGACATGAGAGCCGTTTCAGTTCCAGAGAAGATGCCCGAAAGATAGAGAAGGAAGCCAAGCAGTGCCAGATTCAGTATAAGCGAAACAGGGTCCCCGCTACTAGTAGGGTCTTCCACTTCTTATTTGCACCTCCAAATCAATAATGATACGGTCTGTTGTCAAGAATAGTATGTGCCCTGAAAAGCTGCTCCAAAAGAATTAGAACGGCCATTTCATGCGTAAATGTCATTCTTGACAAGGACAGCTGTTGCCAGCCCTTCGATAGAACCTCTTCACTAAAACCCAAGGGTCCCCCAATGAAGAAAGTCGGGCTGCTTACTCCTATATTTTGCCATTTTTCAAGCATTCGTGCAAACTCTTCCGATGAGCGATGTTCTCCTAGTTCGTCAAGAAGGAGTATCTTGTCGCTCGAGTCGGCAATTTTCAAATACCTCTTGCCTTCTCTCTCTTTGACAATCTCCTTGTTCCTGGAGGTGTTGCCTCCTAGAGGGAGATACTCAATATCAACTTTACCAAAGCTGCTGAGCCATTTTCTATACTGGTCGATACCCTCAACAACAAAACCCGACTTTGGCTTCCCCGTTGCAAAAATCCTGATATTCATCTTACTTTCTTTCCGCTCTTGATTACTCCCTTTACGAGATCTCTAGAGAAATTGTAGACGATTTCACTGTAATCCTTCACCTTCAGAAGCAGCAAATCGGCATCGTATCCTTCCTCTACTCTACCCTTTCTACTCTCAAGACGCAAAGCGTATGCGCTATTCACAGTGTAAGCATTTATCGCTTCTTCTACGGAAAGACCACAACGCGAAACCGCCAAGAATATTATTAAGAAAGGGTTATAGATGTTGCAGGAACCGGGATTGAAGTCTGAGGCTAATGCAACTATAGCTCCCCTATCTATCAATTCGCGACCTCGTGCAAAATCCTCATTAAGGAAGAAAGATGTTCCAGGCAGAAGAGTGCAAACTGTATCGCTCTTCGCCAGGAGTTCTAATGTCTCATTGTCTGCGGAGATCAAGTGATCGGCGGAGGTGGCTCCAAGCTCAACCGCTAACCTTCCGCCTCCTGATGATGAAAGTTCATCCGCATGGAGTTTCGTCTTGAACCCCATTTTTTTCGCCTTACTCAAATACTTTCGCGACTGCATTTCGTTGAACACACCCTTCTCGCAGAAAACGTCAACCGTATCGGTGTATTCTCCAAGTTCAGAGAACATGTCTGCCATCGAATCCAGAAATTCCTCTTCAGATCGATACTCCTCTGTCAATGCATGGGCACCCAGAAAAGTGGGAATAATGTCCATTGGGTGAATGGAATTCAATGTCTTAAGAACCTTCAGCTGCTTGAGTTCGTTATCCCTGTCGAGACCGTAACCGCTTTTGCCCTCAATAGTAGTAACTCCAAGAGAAAGCATCGCGTCAAGGTATCCCATTGACTCGGCCACAATTCTGGAAGCAGGAGCGCTTCTTACTTCTCTTACGGTTGACCTGATACCCCCTCCTGCATTCATTATGTCCATATAACTCTTCCCAGAAAGCCGCATTATGAACTCATCACTTCTACTGCCGACAAACGGGATGTGGGTATGACAATCGACAAATCCGGGAATAACCACCAGCTGGCTGCCATCAACATACTCGTTCGCCTTCACAAATTCGCTACCGACATAAGCAATCTTGCCTCCCTCGATTGCAATGTTCACACCGCGTTTGATTTCAAGAGAGGACATTTTCTTGCCCCTTAACGGCCCCAATTCTGGAGGTGAAGCAGTCTGCAAGACGTCGACAATTGCCAAATCAACCAACATCTCTAACTATCCTTGTCTGCAATGAAATCCAGCACCTTCTTCTCAAGAATTGAGGAGCTGGAAAATCTCTCGAGCCTAAGATAATGATCAGCAACATCAACAAGTGCCTGAAGTGGAGTAAGTCCTACTATTTCAGATCCTACAATCGGAACTCCGTACCTTTCAGCTTCCAACCTTATCACTTCGAATACCCTGAATAGAGGAGTCTTTTTGTAATTGGTCATGTTCATCGAGATCTGAACCATATTCCTGTCCTCTAGTCTGAAGCCAAGCGCCTTCACATACCGAAATCCTCCGCTTATATGTCTGATTGACTTCGCGATCTTATTTGCGATCTCGATTTTGTCAGTTCCCAAATTCACGTTGAAAGCGATAAGATACTCTCTACAACCTACCGCCACAACACCGGCAGAAGGATGAATCTCTGAAGGACCAAAATCAGGTTTCCACTGTTCGTCAGCGATCTTCGAAGCAAAGTTTTCGAACTCTCCTTTTCTTATGTTTGAGAGACTTACACGCTCCGAACAAGTCGCGGAGTCTTCATACAGGTAGACTGGAATCTGTAGCTCGTCACCAATTCTCTTTCCCAGTTTCTTGGAGAGAGCCACGCATTCCTCCTTTGTCGTATTCATAACAGGAACGAGAGGAATAACATCAGTTGCCCCCATCCTCGGATGTTCACCAGAATGGTTTCTTAGATCGATCAGTTCTTTTGCTTTAAGAGTCATATTGAACAGAGCAGTTTCAACTGCTTCGGGTTCACCGGCAATCGTAACGACAGAACGATTGTGATCAGCATCACTTGAATAATCTAAAACCCATACATTCTTTACCTTACTGGACTCTTCGACAATCTGCTCGACCACATCCAGCCTTCTTCCTTCACTGAAATTTGGCACTGATTCAATGAGTCTCATCTGTACCTCCTCAAACAAACTGCTATTCATGTTCTCTATCGTACTCTACCTCTTTACCTGTGTAACTTTGGACAATACCCAACTGTAGCGCAAATATCATCGATGACGATCCGCCGTAACTTACAAATGGCAAAGGGATGCCCGTGACTGGCAGAAGCCCCAGATTCATTCCGATATTCTCTACCACGTGAAAGGCAAAAACAGCGAATATCCCGCTTAGAACTATTCTACCAAACTCACTTGTGGTTTTTCTGGTAATCGACCAGATTCTCCATAAGAGCAAAGAATACAACACTATAAGCGAAACGGAGCCTATGAAACCCCATTCCTCCCCCAGAACCGAGAAAATGAAATCTGTGTGATCTGCTGGAACGTATCCAAGTCTGTTCATAGTACCCTGAAGCATTCCGGTACCTTTAAGACCTCCAGAACCAATTGCTCTGATTGCCTGAATAGTATTATAGGCGGCACCTGACGCATATTCTTCTGGATTCAGGAAGCTGAGGAGCCTATCCCTTTGATATGGCTTGAGCCCGAACATAAAGACAACTGGAACAACGAAAGCAATCAAAGCAGTCATCGCAATCATCAGTTTATCAAATCTCTTGCTGATGAGAGTAACAAAGTACCAGATTACTACAATTATGATGGTCGAACCGAGATCGGGTTCCAGATAAATCAGACCTGCAAAGATGGCGGCAGAGAGAACACCAAGAGAGAAAAGGCCGTATTTGTTTTTCGCTTCCCTAGAATAGATGAACCCCAAGAAAAGTATCAGAGAGAATTTGGCCAGCTCGGATGGCTGAAAACTGGCGATGCCCAGGTCTATCCATCTTCTTGAACCTTCTCCAGAACCCAAATAGAGAACTGCGACCAAAGTGACCACTGAAGCAAAAATCAAGACAATAGACATACTCTTCCAAAAGTTTCTCTTAATCACATACGCCGTGAAAACGAAGACAGCACAAGAAAGCAGCACCCAAACTAATTGCCTTCCGAACAGATACTCCTCTCTCTCACCAAAAGTTGCGCTAAACAACACGATGAGGCCAAACACCATTATAGAAATCATAAATATTGGAAGTAAAAACTCTGCTCTTCTCCTCATTATGCTCTCCTCTCGCCCGAAACAATTATATATCTTAATTATTCTACTTGAGATTCTAGATGTTGATTCGCCGACAGTGGTCACGTCGTCTCAGATTGCTTTGCTCTGGAGGTAGGCAAAAATGTATAATCTCATTGTTAGGGTCAATTTTTCAAAAAGAGCGAGATATTGAGTATTAGAACCCGAGACAGGCAAATTCGATTTTTGAAGGACGTGAGGTTGATTATGAATGTAAGAGAAATCATTGAATCAAAGGATCAAAGAAAGCTATCCATGGTTTCCGCATACAGTTACTTTGAAGCCAAATTCGCAGAACAGGCCGGTGTTGATTTAATCCTTGTAGGAGACTCCCTCGGAACTATGGTTATGGGCAAAAGAGATACATTATCGGTAACAATGGACGAAATGATCTGGTCTCTTAAATCTGCCCGCAGGGGCTCAAAGCAGGGGTTTATTGTTGCCGATATGCCTTTTGGATCCTATCAATGTTCAAGAGAGAAGGCAGTTGAAAATGTTATTGCCTTTCTAAGGCACGGCGCCAACGCTGTAAAGATTGAGGGAGGTTACGAAACTGCAGACCTGATCAAGTATCTAGTTGATAGAGGATTACCTGTTATGGGACATATTGGAATAACTCCTGAACACGCCAGCTTGGATGGGGAGTACCACATACAGGGAAGAGATGAAAGAAGCATCAAGAGGCTTATTGAATCTGTGAATGATCTCGAAGAAGCAGGCGTCTTTGCGATTCTTCTGGAAATGGTTGTTGAAGACGTTGCCAGGAGGCTGACTGAGGACACGTCAGTACCAACATTCGGCTTGGGTTCAGGGCGTTACTGCAATGGACAGTTTCTTAGATTGCATGATCTTCTCGGCATAAACGACGAGTCGAAACCTAAGTACATAAAGAGATACGCTAACCTGAAAACAGATATCATTGCTGCTCTTTCAAGGTTTGACGAAGAAGTGAAGTCGGGAATGTTCCCCGATGAGGAAAACGCATTTGAGGGTGTTGAAGAGGTTTGAAGGGCGGCGGTTCCAGGCTTGATGATGCGGAAAAGATGAAGTGTTGACATGATGGTAGGAGAGAATGTAGTTTCTTTCTCTGAAATCGATTCGACAAATCGATTCGCTATTGATAACCTGGACAGGCTGCCTTCTGGCTCGGTCATATGGTCACTTTCTCAAACAGAGGGTTATGGTAGACATGGAAGAGCCTGGTATTCAGGTAAAGGTGGATTGTGGTTCTCCGTTGTATTCAAGCCAACGCTAATCAAAGAGCCAAATGAATACACAAAGACCGTCTCTGTTGCTATAGTCGAGACTCTATTGCAGCTGGACTTCAAGTCTGTCAGAATAAAATGGCCCAACGATATCCTCATTAGCAACAAGAAAGTTGCTGGCGTATTAACTGAAGCTGTCTTCACCGGGAACTCGCTCAATGGTATCGTGGTTGGCATAGGCATAAACGTGAACAACGAGATCCCCGCTGAATTGAAGAAGATTGCCACATCTCTTAACTCGGTGAAAGGAACCTACATATCCCTAGAATTGCTTCTTGGCAAGCTCAACAAAAGGATTGAACTTCTGAGGAAGCGATACATCATCAGAGGGAAGAACAAATACTTGACGAGACGTTGGAAGAAACACCTTGCTTTTTCCGAGGGAGACGAAATAACTGTATCCCTACACAAAGAGGAGAAAGTGACAGGTATAATAAAGAGGATCAACCCATCATCGTTACAGATCGAACGAGAAGACGGGGAGATCCTTGATATCAAGTCCGGCGAGCTTATTCTCTAGTTTCCCTAATCACTTCTGAAAGAAATTCTTCTGTGACTCTTACTACAAGAGTCCTATTCGAAAAGCTTATTGAAACGACATCTCCGGGTTTTAGTTCGGAAGATGGTTTCGCCGGAACATTGTTCCTTTCAACATAGCCCTTATCAATCGCTTCTTTTGCAATTACTCTTCGCTTTATTATTCCATTAACCTTAAGAAATTTATCCAGGCGCAAATCAAATCTCCTATAAGTATACGCTTGACTATCTATCTTCAAAAAGGTATAATTATGTCAACGAGATGTTCTTGCCCCCGCCACTCCGCTAAGTGCAGGGGCTCTTTTTTTTACTTGATTACCACAAGGCTTCTGATTACACTCATATCTTCGATGAACTCGCTATTTATAAGCACTCCGCTCTCAATCTCCAATCCCATAAGCCCGGTCAATATGTAGCCGGAATCAATAAAGAGACGCGCAAACCCATCAGAACCTACGAACCCGAGGAGTTTGTTGTATGTTTTCAGTTCCGAGACTACCACTCCATTTTGAAGCTCTTCGTTGGTTCTGATTTCATTCTTCGAAGAAACGTACAACCAACCATCCTGAATCCAAATGTACTGGCCCTCAACAATGAGAACGTCGCCTGAAACCAATACTTGCAGATCGGGATCAGTCTTTTCAATCATAGATCTAGCATCATCTATTGATCCTTTGTACCCTGCCCTAACTACATAAGAATATCCAACTGATTCAGAGTCATCGGAAGCAGTCCCCTGCGTTCCCATAAGGCTTGAGAAGATATCGTCAACCGAGATATTTGCATCGATCATAATCTCGCCTGTCATATCTTTTGAGAAATCTACGAAGCTCACATTACCTATTCTGAGAGCTTCCAACTCTAGAGGAACCAAGCCGAGACCGACAAATTCAAGTTCCGATAGAAAGGAAAGATCGTCAATCCTTGCAAATCCAGAAACAAGTGGGAGGTGGCGCGTAACTTCAAGATCGTCAACAGAGGCTCCTTCTAGAGCAACATGAAACCTCTCTCTGCTTTCTTCAAAAAGAGGAATAGACAATGCCTCTGCAATCAATATCCCCTCCTCATTCCAAACAGAGCCCTTCTGAATAGTGCCTCCCATATCCACGTAGAAATAGCCGAAACCCGGCGAGAGATCAGACTTAACCAGAGAGAGGTTGTATCCCTTTCCAACCATCGAATATGCCTCGATGTCGCCAATGTAAAGGTACTCTTGATCCACGGCAATACTCAGTTTGATATCAGAAGGCAGCAACTGTGGAAGCAATTTCTCAATTGCCGTCTTCACAGTTCTGGGGTTTGATATCGGGCCAAGGATTGCTATCACGCGATCTAAGCCCTCTGAATCCACCCATGCGGCCAGCCCAAAATCTCCATCGAAAGCCCTAAAAATATCCTTCGGATCAAGACCATTATTATATGCCAGCATCTCAACGTACTGAGCAATCAGCTGTTCTATGGCCAGCTGATTGAGCACCATATCAAATAGAACTGTTTGCTTCGAAACTTTGTAATTATCATTTAAGTGCTCTACTACCAGGACGCTCTGTGACGACACTGGCAGTCTCTCAGCCATGGAATCAACACTAGCTAGTGATAGTGCTCCGACAACAAGTAAAACAAGCACCGTCAATTTCTTCATTTATTCACCTCCAAGATCGTACTCTGATTTTAGACGACTGAACAGCCTGAACTGTTCCTGGTGTGATTCTACCACTAGATAGTTGTGTAGGTGTGACTGCCATCCTCGTTGTGACTTCCAAACTATGAGTGTAGTAATTGGCAAAAGAAGGTCTTGAGCTAATGATTCTAATTGGTATATAGTATAATGATTGTTGTCAAACGTGATTTGGTGCCAAGACCTAGAAAGAGAGGAGCGTTGCTTGAGGTTTCTGAAGCTTGTCCAAAATGATCTTCTTCTCATTTTCAAGTCAAGAGCTTTTCTTCTGATGCTGGTATTGCTGCCGGTAGTTCTTGCATCAATCTCTTCCATAACTTCCGATACGGGAGGTTACTCAAACTTGAGGATAGGTATTGTAAATGAAGACAAGACATTTGTAGGGCTTTTTTTCGTACAGTACGCTACATCAATGCTTAAAGGCGAAAATATCGTCCAGCTTTCAAGCAGGAGTGAAATCGACTCCGTAATCGATGATCTAGATGGTGTCTTTGTTATTCCAAGGGGATTTGCAAACAATCTCCTTTTTCAGGAACCGTCGGAGCTAATCTTCATTCCCAATCCCGGTTCGATGCAGACTGCGGTTGCAATCTATCAAGTGATGAGCAACGTATTGAGAGAATTCAAAGCTCTCCCCGTTGTTGCAGATCCAGAATTCATGAAAACAGTGGATATCGACCCGAATTATGTGGCACCCTCTCTCTCCGTCGAAGGGATAACCGAATCAAGACTCAGTTTCTCTTCCCTTCTCTTTCCAATAGTCCTGGTTACGACGATAATGTTTGTTTCAACAGTCGGAGCCGCAACGGGAATCTTCGAGGATCGCAGAAGTGGAGTGATTGACCTTCTACGGCTTTCAAACGTTGGAGCAATAGAGTATACAGGAGCCAAGGTTTTGAGTTTCACGGTTTTTTCCACAATACAGGTTCTGATATTCATAACTGCTGGAAGCCTTTTTGGGCTCCAGATAGCCTCTAATCTCTTTCTCTACATAGCGGTAATTGAGGTATTCATTGTCCTTTTCACATCCATAGGGATTCTGATCGGCACGATTTTCAATTCTGCTAGGAGTGCGCAGCTTACATCTGTTTCTATTGTTACGACCGTGCTAATTCTCAGTGGAATCCTGATACCTCATTCAATGTTCCCCGAATGGCTTGAGATCTTCAGTAAAAACCTTCCCGTAACATCTCTTCTCGTAGCGCTTCAAGGCATCTCGATGCTAGATTTCAGTCTCTCCAAGGTGATTGTTCCTTCCGTTCTGAATTTCTCACTGGCAGTTATAATAGTTCTTCTTGGCGGAATTGTGGTAAGGAGAGAGGACATATCACTAGCAGATTAGGTCGTTGACTGCTGCTGACAAAAGAGTTATAATTGCTTTAGTTGAAATGCTCCCAAAGGGAGAGGGCTTGTTTTGCCCTCTATTTTTTATTATGGTGGTGTTGTTTGTGGAGGACCTGAAGAAAGAGTTGCTCGCACTGGCAAATGAAGTCGCAAACAACCTGGGGTATTCGATCTATGACTTAGGTCTCTCAAGAAGAGGAAAGAAGAGACTGGTGAAAGTCACGATCGATAAGCTGGACGGATATATCTCAATAAGCGACTGTGAATCGTTTTCGGCCGAGTTTGATAGAGCACTTGATTCAGCGGACCTCGTTCCCTTCTCTTATGATCTGGTAGTCGAATCCCCGGGGCTTGAACGTGCATTAAGAGATCTTGATGATTATGTCAGATTCACTGGAGAGAAGGCAAAGATTATACTCAAGGAACCCGTTGAAGGGATTTCAGTTGTGATTGGAAAGATCGTCTCGTGCCAAGGTGAAGTTGTTACTGTCGAGAGCTCTGAGAAAGGTAAAGAGATAGCATTCCACTTTTCAAATGTTAAGCGTGCTAACCTAAAACTATGATTTGGATGGTGAGGTGTTCATATGAATCTCAATCTCTTGGAAGCCCTTGACCAACTGCAGGACGAAAAGAGTATCGAAAAAGAAGAGGTCATTGATATACTTGAGAAAGCGCTGCAAAGCGCCTACAAGAAGAATTTCGCTTCGGAAAGCGATGTCGATGTGAGAATAGACAGACTCACAGGTGACATTGAGGTTTTCGAAAGACTTGTTGTTGTTGATACAGTAGAGAATCCTTCTTTGGAAGTAACTCTGGAAGAAGCTCTCAAGGTAAACTCTGCCGCTGAGATAGGCACCGCAATTGAGAGAAAGTTGAATATCAAGAAGTTCAAGAGAATCGCTGCACAGACAGCTAGGCAGGTGCTAATTCAGAAGATCCGTGAAAAGGAAAAAGAAAACCTGTTCGATAAGTATGTAGATATGAAAGGCACAGCAACCACTTCTGAGATATTGAGAGTCACTTCCGAATGGGTTGACCTTCGAATAGGAAAGTTAGAGACCAGGATTCCCACAAAGGAACTAATTCCTGGAGAACAGCCGAGGCTGAACTCTCTGATGAAGGTCTTTGTTGTGGATGTTGCGAGATCTGCAAGAGGTCCTCGTTTGCTTGTGACGAGACGTACACCTGAATTCGTCATCGAGCTGCTCAGACTTCAGGTTCCAGAGATCGAAAGCGGAGATGTGACAGTCAAAGCAATAGCTCGAGAGGAAGGGGTCCGGTCTAAGGTAGCTGTCTTCAGCGATAATACCAAGGTTGATCCCGTAGGAGCCTGCATAGGGGAAAGCGGTGCAAGAATTGCCGAGGTTCTTCGCGAGATAAAACCCGAAAAGGTCGATATCCTAAGATGGAGCAATGTTCCGGCCGAACTAATCGGCAATTCGATTGCACCAGCCTCCGCTTTAGAAGTGAAAATTGTGAATGTAGAAACCCACGAGGCGGTGGTTTACGTTTCTCCAACACAATTATCTCTAGCAATTGGAAAAGGCGGGCAGAACGCGAGACTTGCCGCAAAACTGACAGGCTGGAAGATCGACATAAAGCCCATAATGTAACTCAGTCTGGAACGGACGGTGACTGATTATGAAGAAAGACCAACTAAGGGCCGAACTTAAGAGAAGAAACCAGAGAATGACAGCTCAAAGAGAGTACGTGCTAAGATTCTTCTTTGAAGCTGAGACAGATCACTTAAGCGCCGACGAAGTCTATCACAAGATTCAGAGCAAGAAATTCGGGATAAGCAAAGCAACCGTTTATAGAACCATTGAGTTGCTCGTAGAGATAGGCCTTCTAAGGAAGATTGTTTTCGAAGATGGAATTGTAAGGTACGAACCGGTGAAAAGGGGAGAGCATCATCATCACCACATAATCTGCAGCAACTGCGGTTCCGTTGTCGAGTTTCACCTTGACAATCTCGAAGAACTTGAAGAGCTAGTGAAGTCAAGAACAGGATATAGTATAGACGATCATCAGCTTAAATTCTACGGTTTGTGTCCAGAATGCCAGAGCAAAGTGAAGAATAAGAAAAGTGACAGCAACGATAATAGATAGGCAGTAAGAGGTTCAAAGCGTATCGCCGGGATGACTCCCCCAATTACACTAGTGACTTCACCAAGTAACGAGGACATGGCTCTGAGACTACCAGCAATAAAACTGCCTACTATTTGCAGGCCAACAAGATCTGCTACCAAGATGAAAATCATTCCAAGATACGAAGGCACAACGAAGACTGGAACCATTACTACGGTTAACGGTATTCCTGCTAGAGACAACGTGCCAAATGTACTGAGAGAAAGCGGGATGATAGCCGTCTGAGCGATCGCTCCAACAAGCAATGTCTGACTCAGCAGATTCTTATTCTCGATTGCAGGCAAGAAGATTAGAAGCGCAGCTGTTGCAAAGAAACTCAGCTGGAATGAAATTGACGCAACAATAGATGGTTGTGCCATAACAATAATAATTCCGGAAAATCCCAGAATATTAAGCGGGTGCTGTCGATAATCAATGATCTTCAGTAGTGAATAACACAGTAACATCAAGAATGTTCTGGTAGCAGATATCGCTGGACCAGTAGATAAGGTATAGAAGAAGAGCAAGACAATAGAAAGTATCAGCTTCGTTTTCCTACCTAACATGAGAAAAGAGAGAGCGGAATGGACCAGCAAATACATAAGACCGATGTGCAAACCAGAAACCGCAAACAAATGCGCAACTCCAAGATTAGAAATCCTCTCCCTGGTCTCAAAATCAATGTGGCTTCTATCGCCGGTGAAGACGGCTGCAGCAATCGTATCATTTAGTTGGTACCTCGAAAGTAACTCAGTAACATACTTTCCAGGATAAGAGAAGACCTCTAGCCTCTCGACACAGGCCTCAATATTCGATTCGATCTTGAAAAGAGGAAATGATTCTTGCCTTGTAAGAGTTCCCGCTGTCCAGATTATCTGGCCCGCAAAAGCTGCAGCTTTTCTGTCGGAAAGCCTTATGTTTACAGCGACGGGAAGATTCATCCACTTTCCCTCAACAAGCACTCTTCCCATGCTTGCCTCAACGTTTCCCGTTCCGCCTCTGGATATGTATCCCACATATTCTACTTTTCCAGGATCAAGTGTCTTCAACGTTAGAGACTGACCGAGGCAACCGACCACAAAGAACATGAGCCAAATGAAAGGGCTGACCCATCTGGAAGAAAGAAGAATGACGGCTGTCGATATAAGGATGAGTGGTATCCATGCACCTGCCGTCCAGGCAAGTGCAAATACCAACAGCTCCCCAAGCATCGTTGCAAGGAGATAGTATAGAAACGGGAAAGAGGTTTTCCTTTTCAGAAGTCCACCTAGCATAAATAGATTGTACATCCCTTGCAACGCTTTGTGAACAGCGTGTTCGATGATTCACATGTGATAGAATATTATCGTTGAATGTTCCTGGAGGTTTTGAGGTGAGACAGTTTTCTTTTGGCGGGCTGACGCTGGTGGGTTACTATGGATATAATAACCTTGGCGACGATCTATTATTGCTTTCATCACTATCCCTAATTGATGAGATAGGGTTTGAAGGGCCAATATACTTGCCCGCATCTTCTCACATAGAGCAAATAACTCATAGATTCCCTTCGAAACTCGATATCAGATTGGTTAGTCGCTTTAGTATTGGTGAGATCACAAACTCAATTAGGCACTCAATTGTCACCATCTTCGGAGGGGGAAATCTCCTACAGGACCAGACTAGTTGGAGGAGCTTCCTTTACTATTATGAGATTGCCAGGCATACCCTTAACAGGGGGAAACCTCTGCTTCTTCTCTCTCAAGGTTTTGGACCGTTGAACAGACAGATCAACAGAAAGGCTCTAAATAAGCTACTGAATAATCCTCTTACCTTTGGTGTAATGAGAGACTTAGTCAGCTACAAATATTTCTCTTCTATCTCGAAGAGAGTTATCTCAGGTACTGACTACGGCCCCTACTATTTGCAGAAAAAGGGAATAATTCCGGAAAAACGAACAACCGAAAGTGGTCTTGCGGTAATTGTATTGAAGAATGGAACAAGTGTTGATGACGTCCTCAATTCGCTGAGGCTGAACAATCTGACTGAAGTGTGCGCTGTGGGTTTTCACAATCATCATGACGAAGAAAAGAGAAGTGAGCTCGAATCTAAGGCCAGATCAAATGGATTCAAAGTTAGAAAGCCTCCCGAAGACCTCGAAGGCATGATAAGAATCTTCAACAATGCAGAACTGATAATTACTGAGCGTCTTCACGGAGCAATTCTTGCTATCTCATTAGGAGTTCCATTTGTGTGGAAGAAGAACACGAAACTCGATAGATTTGTGAGATCTCTTAACAAGGATTGCGAACTCTCCTTTGAAGGAAGCTGCGAGAGCTTGAGTCTAGCCATCAACAGTTCTCTGAAAGAGCCTGTTAATCTCAAAGACGAATACTGGTCTCAACTTGAGAAAACGGCAACCGAATCAAAAGAAGTATTGATTAAGTTGATCTATAGAAGGTGATTGAATGTGGAAATATTTCCTGCCAACTAGGGTCTTCTCGGGGACTAAAACAATAAGTCATAATAATGAGCTTTTCAGAGAGATCGGAACTAATGCTTTCATAGTCACTGGAAGGTCTTCAGCAATAAAGAGCGGGGCACTTGACGATGTGCAGGAAGTGCTTGACGCGTTGGATATTCCAAGCACATTATTTGATGAAGTGGAAGAGAATCCCTCCTTCTCAACAATTGAGAAGGGCGGAAAAATGCTCTCAAATAGCGCGTGCGATTTCGTGTTGGCAATCGGTGGCGGCAGTCCGCTAGATGCTGCCAAGGCTATCTCAGTAGTTGGGAAGAATGCCAACTGCAGCTGCAGAGATCTATTCGGAGGAAAGGATCTTCCTGCATTTCCAATAGTCACAGTCCCCACCACGTCTGGGACCGGAAGTGAAGTTACACAGTACTCGATTTTAACCGATCCTGAAGGTTCGAAAAAGGGCTTTGGCATGCCTTCAACATTTCCTAGAATCTCTTTCTTGGATGCGAGATACACTGTAACAATGCCCGTGGATGTAACAATTTCAACTGCACTTGATGCCTTATCTCATTCTATAGAAGGCGAAGCAGTCAACAAGGGACAGAACCCCCTGGTGAAGATGCTTTCGAAGGAAGCAACGAAGATTATAAAGCAATCACTCCGTGAAGTCTTGAAGAATGAAAATGATGTCTCTTCCCGAGAGCGGATACAGTTCGCCGCGACACTTGCCGGGATTGTTATTGCCCACACGGGAACGACTGCAGTTCATGCCGCAGGTTATCCTCTCTCATCCTTCAAAGGCATAAAGCATGGAATGGCAAATGCACTCATGTTGATTGGGATATTCGAAAGAATAGCCAAAACCGACCCGAATAGAATAAGCGGTGCAATAGAACCTTTCACTGATCTAGATGAGCTTAACGCCTTCTTACAGGAGTTTGGTGTAGGAAGAGTCTCATTACAGCTCTCTGAAGAGGAGATTGAGAAATGGTCCGATCAGACCTCTAAAGCATCTCATCTGAAAAAGACGCCGGGTGACTTCGACAAGCAATTCTTCGTTAATCTTTACAAGAGGATAATAAGCGATTGAGCCCCAGAGTGTTCCTCAAGAAAGAAATCAAGAGGAGGGTAGCTTTTGGCCATCCGTGGGTCTACGACAACGAAATCGAAAAACACGACCCGCTCGATGATGGTTGCATAGTGGACGTGTTTACGTATTCTGGGCAATTCTTGGGAAAGGGTTACTACAACTCTGGTTCCACGATAAGAGTAAGATTCATTACAAGAAGGAACTGCAAACTCGATACAGACTTCTTTTCAGGAAAAATCCGAAGAGCAATACAACTGAAGTCTCTACTTCTAGAAGATAGTGACGCCTTGAGAATCGTATTCGGCGAGGCGGATGGTCTACCAGGATTGATAGTTGATAGATTCTCCGATTGGCTCGTAGTTCAATTCAATACTCTTGGCATCCAGCTAATGAAGAAGGAAATCATCGAAGCCTTGATCCTCGTTTTGAAACCAAAGGGGATTTTCGAAAAGAGCGAAGGAACCTCCCTTGCAAAGGAGGGCCTGGAAGCTAAAGAAGGATGGTTGTACGGCAACGGGCCGGAGCTTCTGCCATTCAGCTTAAACGGAATCAGTTTTCTTGCAGACACAAAAGGGCAGAAGACCGGTTTTTTTCTCGATCAGAGAGAAAACGCAAAGCGCTTATCAGACTACGCCGCCGGTCGAAGAGTACTCGACGTTTTTTCTTACACAGGTAATTTCTCCTTTCATTGCATAAACAAAGGAGCACGAAGTGCGATACTGGTCGATTCCTCTGAGCGTGCGCTCTCCGTCGCAAAGGAAGTAGCAGAGATAAACAGGTTCTCTGATAAGTGTGAGTTCATCAAGACAAATGCTTTTGATTACTTGAGAGAGAACAGTCTTTCAGGCTTTGGTCTTGCAGTAATAGACCCTCCGGCAATGGCGAAATCTCCATCTTCCAAGAAGAACGCTCTCAGGGGCTACAAAGAACTGAACCTGAGAGTAATCAAGAGTTTAAACGACGGGGCATTGATTGCTTCTTCTTCTTGCACACAGATCGTTTCGGAAGAAGATTGGATGAGAACGATCAATGATGCTTTTCACGATTGTAAGAAATTGGGTCTAGTAGCTTTCAGGGGTGGACAATCACTGGATCATCCAGAGGTTACTTCGATATTCGAGACCAAGTATCTTAAGTTCTGTCTATTTCACATCTTTGAACTGATAAATTACTGAAAATCGGGCTAGTTACTGCTGAAGTATTAATGTAATGCTATAATTCAGAAAAGTCTAACGGCTGGAGGTAGATAGAAATGGCCAAAGTATACGTTGTGACTTCCGGAAAAGGGGGAGTCGGCAAGACAACAATCACGGCCAATATTGGTTGTGCTCTTGCCAATTCAGGGGCGAAGGTTTGCCTTATTGACGCAGACATAGGTCTCAAGAATCTGGACATCACATTGGGTCTTGAGAATAGAGTTGTGCATACAATTCTAGATGTTGCAAATGGTAAGGTAACTGCTTCTGAAGCGCTAGTGAGGCATAAGCAAATCAAGGGACTTTATCTACTCGCGGCCTCACAAATCGCAACGAAAGAAATGCTTTCCCCCGAAGATATGAAGAAAATGATTAGTGAGCTGTATCCGAAGTTTGACTATGTCATTGTGGACTCACCTGCGGGAATAGAGAGAGGATTCAGGAACGCCATAGCTGCAGCTGAAAAAGCTTTGATTGTTACTACTCCCGAACTTCCAGCCATTACTGACGCTGATAGGGTCATCGGACTTCTGGAGAACTCCGGGATGCAGGAAGCGAATATCAGACTCGTGATAAACCGTTTCAAAGTTCAGATGGTCAAACGTGGTGATATGCTTACAAGAGAGGATATTCAAACTAACCTCGCAATCGACCTGATCGGGATTATTCCAGATAGTGACGAGGTGATCATAGCAACAAACAAAGGTGTACCGGTTATCCTGAACGGAAATGGAGAAGGAATCGGAAAGGTCTTCGAGAACATTGCTTTGAGGATGAAGGGAGAACCGATCCCCGTTGAACGGGATATCCTTGAGCAAGGATCGAAAGGATTCCTTGAATTCCTTAAGCGCATCTTCAGAAGAGACTAAGAGGGAGTTGAAGTGTATGTTCTTTGGACTTTTCAGGAAGAAGAAGAAAACCGAAGGAAGCAGAAAAGAAGCAAAGGATAGACTTGATTCCATAACTGGTGGCAGGAGGTATTCAGTACCGGTGAGAGAAGTGATCCCTCAAGATATCCTCCAGAATAGCGGTAAGGATATGGTACACCAGATAAAGACTTACGTTGCCGATAAGTATAAGGTTAAGGAAGAAAACGTCAAAGTTCAGCTTGAAGAGCACAACGGATACGTGGTAATTATTACAAACGTGGTCTTCCATTGATTCTTATGAGATATGCTGTAAAAACAAGCCTTAGAAATCAGCTGATAGACATTACCGATTTCATAGTTGAGTCAGTTAGAGAGTCGAGGGTCTCACACGGTATTGTTAATGTCTTTGTTCCGCATACCACGGCAGGAGTAACAATCAACGAGAATTCCGATCCAGATGTTGTTCAGGACATCTTAGAATGGATGGGAAAAAGCATTCCAAAAAGTGATAGATTCAGACACCGCGAAGGGAATTCTGATGCACATATTAAGGCTTCCTTGGTTGGTTCTTCAGTTACAATACCTTTCAGAGACAATTCACTCGCGCTGGGAACATGGCAGTGCGTTTATTTCTGCGAATTTGACGGTCCTAGGAGCCGTGAGGTAATCGTTACGATAGTGGAGTAGCAATTTCTCTCATGAGTCTTCGTCACTTACAGTAATTGGGGCTCTGAGAGAAGACTGTGGGGAGGGGACACAATGCGCAAAGGAAGATTCTTGTTTCTTGCTGTTCTAGTTTTCGGATCTTCGCTCTTCGCAATCAAGGGCTTCACCTGGGACATGGGCATACCTAAGTTCTATTTTGCATCGGTCTCAATAGCGATCTTCATAGTCTCTTTCTCATTGAAAGCTGTGAGAAATCCCTGCAGTGTCAGAGTAACGCTTCCGCAGCTTCTTTCATTGTTGTTTGGATTCCATGCGTGTCTGACTACCTTCCAACTTCTGAACACGCTGCCAAACGTCTTTCTTACTTCACTCGGTTTTGCAATGAATCTGCTTCTCTTTCTCCTCTTTTCATTGCTCATCTCGGCAGAGAAACAGGAAACTCTACTGACTATTCTCCAACTTTTCCTGTTTGCGGGGCTTATCATAGCCTTTGATGCCGTATTTTCATTCTACACGGGATATGGCTTGCTTTGGGGGACTGAGAACGATCCGTTCACAAGAGGAAATCTCTCATCCGTTATAGGAAACGTGAACTTCACGACCGACCTAATGGCAATGCTGCTATTTCCAGCTGCTTTTCTAACCGTTTCCAAGAAGAAGATCTGGAAGCACGAGAAGATTCGGCACTACTTCTACCTTTCACTCTTCTCACTTTTCTTGATAGTAATAGTGATAGGCCAAACAAGAGCAGTCTATTATTCAGTAATAATATCGATAGTCTTTCTAGTAGTCTTCTTGATTTTCTCAATTCTGAGGTTCAAACTCAGATCCTTCATTTCTGTATTTAGCAGGCTATTTCTCATTCTTCTTATTATCTCCACGATAGTAATTATGATCGTCTACTCTGGAGACAACCCTTTGACAAGCGGCCGTTTCAGCTTCTCTGAGAGGTTAACGTATACCACTGACGACTACGTTTCCGTCGACGTCAGAATTCTTCAGTGGAAAGCAGCTATCAAACAGTGGGAGAGTTCAGCCTTTCTGGGTACAGGCTTCGGATCATACAAGTATCTTTCTACGGAGAACATGGGAAAGGTACTGACTGAAGAGCCAGAGTACATGTATGTTGCAGGTCTGAACAGCATCCGAACCCACAACGAGTATCTTCAGCAGATGAGTGAAACTGGAATAATCGGAATCGTTCTAATTATGACCTTCATAGTTGCAATGCTTTTCTACACTGTCGGGGTGGTGAAGAGTTCCTCCTCTGTCGAGAAGGTCACAAAGTATCTCTTTCTCGAAGCCGGGTTACTGATTATATTCGTTCATTCAGTACTTTCCTTTCCTGGTCATCTGATGCCAAACGCATTGCTAGCTGTCTTCCTTTTTGGATTCATCATGAGCCCTGAGTTTTCCGAAGCGAAGGGAGTCACTGTTCCTATGTCAAAGGTACTTCCGCTACTGCTGGTTGTATTCGCGCTGAGTACATCAGTTCTGATGAGTAGAACGTTTTTCGCGGAAGGCCTTTTCACAAAAGGCTACATTGACTACAGAAGAATTGAAAGCATAAACCCGCAGATTCCAGAGTTAGTAAACTCGATCGGAAGTATCAAGAGGGAAATCGAGAATCTTGAGGACTATGAGGGAAGGTACTCCTATCTTCAACATGATGACTATATTCCCGATAGATTGATTGAATTGCAGAAGACTTATCCTGAGGCACCCTCAGAGTTGCTTCAACATATGGCTTCTGAAGAACGAGAAAATGCCTTTGCGTCAACGTTATCCGCGCTGGATTCTAAGCTACGATCTGCTTCTTCAGCGCTTCTAAGGGCGAGGCAGGACTCGTCAAACAGTTTCTACTCCGCGATGCGTAATCTGTCGACATCTAGAGAGATTTCCAGAGGCCAATATTTGTCAGAGGCTTACATAGGATACATGTATTTGACTGCTCAGAGAAAGGAAGATTTCCGTCTAAAGCTCAATATGTCGGGCAATGCATTAGCCGATGCCTTCACAGAGATATTCGCCAGAGAAGATGTCTTCTCGACCTGGCTTAACGAAGACACATCGCCGGGAGGTATGCTCAGCGAGTTGGAAATCGATCACTCATACCTTAGAGAGTTACCCGGTTTGTTGCGAGCAGACCTTACGGCTACCGATGTTTCTGCTCTGCTAGAGGTCTTGGATATCAATCTGCTTATCGACTATCAAGTGACTCTGGATGCGATAGATGCTCTTCTGAGGTCCACAAAGATATCTCCCGATCTTCAGGTAGTGAGAAATGTGGCAAGCTTGCTTTTCCGCGCGATGGCTGCTGCCGAGAGAGTCTCAGAAGAACTGGAGAAACTCGAAGGTTTTGTTGCAGACAGCGGCTCTCTAACCTCTCTAGTAGATTCGATCAGAAAGCTTCCAAAATCTAAGAGAGGGCATCTCGAGACACTCTACGAAACCGCCATCGAATACAACCCTGGTGGATGGTTGAAGGGAAGCAACAACATCTACGGCGAGTATTCAAGAAACGTACTTCTTCTCTACGGTCTCGATGGACTGGATAAGGTTCAAGAGATAGCAGAGAGAGAGGTCTTTGCCTGGAATACGATGAAAGCAACGAATCGAGTCGTCCCATTAGGCAGCATTGGCCAGCTAACTCCTCTAAAGGATTACGTTTCAAGAGAATGGTTCGACAATCTTTACGAAGAAGTATATTTCTGGAGCGAGGAAACTTCATCCCTAATTATGAGAGAGATGGAAGAAGAACAGTTCTCAGGAATAGCACTTGAGAAGGCCGAATCAGCCCTAAACGAAATCGAGAAGTTCCTTCAGCTTTATTCACTTTGGTAACCCGTTAAACGTCACCTGGGTGTTACACAGGTAATACATCGGGTATTGCTGACGTTATTGATCGGACTTATGATAGTGTTGAAGAAGATGGAGGTATATAAATGCTGGAAGTTAAAGAGGTCAAGTTAATCCGAGATGAACGAAACATTCTGAACAGTCTCACTGCTTCCTTTGAAAAAGGACGTGTTTACGCGATTCTTGGAAACAACGGTGTAGGAAAATCAACTCTATCATATGTGCTGATGGGGCTAGAATCTCACAACGACTACGAAGGAAAGATACTTCTAGATGGCGAAGAAATCGACACTCTATCAGTATCTGACAGGGCAAAGAAGGGAATTTCTCTGAGTTGGCAGGAACCGGCCAGGTTCAAAGGACTTACTGTGAAAGAGTATCTGACGCTCGGCGGAAAACTAAGACTCTCGAGAGAAGAACTCGATGAGACCCTATCAATTGTGGGACTCAACAAGGAATATCTAGATAGACTTGTCGATGAGTCACTCAGTGGAGGGGAGAGAAAGAGAGTGGAACTCGCCTCGATAATTCTGGTAAATCCTAGAGTAACGATTCTTGACGAACCAGACTCAGGCATTGACATTATGTCCATGGAGATGATTGAACAAGTTCTTGAAAGACTGCGGGATAAGGGTTCGGTAGTAATAATCATCACTCATCGTGAAGAGATTGCGCGAATGGCAGATGAAGCATATCTTCTCTGTGGGGGAAGAATAATTGCCTCCGGCGAGCCAGAAGAGATTGTCAGCTTCTACAGGAAACTCTGTGACACTTGTCAGCACATAAATGAACCGATTATAGAAGGCGGTCTTGCCAATGATTGAATCAAGTTTTGAGAGGGAATTCACTGCTATCGCAAAAGAGTACGAAAAATCAGGTGGTAACGTCTCTGATTTTCTGCGTAAAGACATCGTCTCTATTATAGTGAGCGGGAACAAAGTGATCGGAAGGAATACGGTCGAAGGTGTCCATGTTAGAGCAAAAGAATTGGATAACGGAGTGGAAATCTGGCTCGATATTGAAGATGACGTTGTTATCGAAAACCCTATTCACCTATGCACAGGTTATCTGAAACCTGAAGGAACACAGGAAGTGCTTATTCACAACCGTCTTGGAAGTCGAGCCCGGGCGAAATTCATATCACACTGCGTATTCCCGAGCGGAGTGAATTTCACGCACTCGATGGTTGCCGACACCGATGTTGGAGAAAACGCTGAGATGTTCTACGAAGACACTCACATGCACAGCAAGGACGGCGGAGTAACGGTTAGGGCAACCTACAATACAGTCGTTAGAGAAGGTGGCAGATTCCAGAATATGTTCTGTCTTACCAAGACTAGAGTAGGAAAGCTCTTTGTAAGGATGAACGTCAATCTTGAGAAGAATTCTACAGCGCATATCGAATCAAAAGTATATGAGCGTGAAGACGATTATCTCGAAATTGATGAAGAGCTCCATCTGAATGGCGAAGGCTCATCCGGAATTGCAAAAACTACTGTTTTTGCCACAGACAGAAGTAAGGCGAAAATCATCAACAAAGCCTATGGAAACGCACCATATTCGAGAGGCCATATTGAGTGCAACGAAATCATTAAGGGCGATTCTGTAGAAGTAGGTACTATGCCTGAGTTGTATGTAAAAAACGAGAAGGCCGAACTGACACACGAAGCCTCTATCGGCAGAGTAAATGTCAAGCAGATGGAAACCTTGATGTCAAAAGGGTTGAGCGAGGAAGAAGCCACTGATATGATTGTCAAAGGTATGCTCAGATAGAAGTGGAGGGAGTTACTTGAAATACAGCGAGATGTACATTGTGAAGAAACTAGTCGATCTAGCCAACATACCAAGTCCATCCGGATTCACCAACACCGTTGTTGGCTATCTTGAGTCTGAACTGCAGGAATTGGGGTTCAGTCCGCGAAGAACAAGAAAGGGAGCTCTGGTGGCAGAGCTCGGCGGCAAAGGAAGACCTCTGGTGTTGGCTGCACACGTTGACACGCTTGGGGCTATGGTTAAATCCCTGAAGCCGAATGGCCGGTTAGAGATAACCAACGTTGGCGGATTCACAATGAATAGCATTGAAAACGAGAACTGCGTAATTCACACGAAAACTGGAAAATCCTTCACAGGAACAATCCAGTCCATATCACCTTCCGTTCATGTCTTTGAAAACGCAAGGACTCTTGAACGCAAGATATCAAATATGGAAATCCGGGTAGACGAATTGGTAAGAAGCGAAGAAGATCTTAAAAACCTTGGTATTGAAGCAGGGGATTTCGTTTCATTTGATCCTAGAGTGATGGTTACCGATAGTGGTTTTGTGAAGTCAAGACATCTTGATGACAAAGCAAGCGCAGCAATCCTTCTAGAGTTAGCAAAGAAAGTCTCTTCTGGCGAAGCGATCTGCGGAAGAAAAACTTACTTGTTTTTCTCGAACTATGAAGAAGTAGGACATGGCGCATCGGCTGCGATGCCAGATGATTGCGAAGAGATAATCTCTGTTGATATGGGAGCGATAGGCGATACTCTGAAGACCGATGAATTTGTGGTCTCGATATGTGCTAAGGATTCGGGTGGACCTTACGATCACTCAATCGTTAAGGGATTGATCGAAACTGCAAAGAAAGTGAAAGCCGAATACTCAGTAGACATCTATCCCTTTTATGGATCTGATGTGGAAGCATCTCTGAGAGCCGGATACGATGTCAGGTTTGGACTAGTCGGTCCCGGAGTTGAAGCCTCTCATGGATACGAAAGGACTCATTACAGAGCGCTCGAAAATACTTTGAAGCTTCTTAAGGGATATATTGAAAACTGAGGCGCAAAAGCGCCTCAGTCATTACTAGCTCTCCGCAACCATGGTTCTAGAAAATTATCTTGCCCTTCTTGTTACCTATCTCCTGACCAAGCTGGTTAACAAAACCGGCAGGAGCGACATCGATTACTTTGCTCTTCTCAGCTTCCATAGCTTCCTGAAGCTTCTTTCTGTAGGCATCCATTTTCTCTCTGAGTTCAGATACGTCCCCTTCAAGCCACCCATAGATACTATCTGTAAGCTTCTCAGAAATCGCCTCTATTCTGTCGTTTTCTTCCATCATTCCTGCTTCTTTCGTTACCTCCAGCTCTTCACTTACTGCCCTCTCAACATCATCTTTCGTTAGCTGAGGAACGGCCGACTTTACCAAACGCATAGCGATGTTTGTTCTGAGTCTCAGATCATCTATGGTTGCCTCAAGATTATCTACTCTGGACATTATCGCACCCAAGAATTGATCAAGTGAAATCTGCATTTATTGTTCAGCTCCTTTCAATGGTTTCTCATAACGATTTTACTACTTAGAAAGCCGACTATAGTTAAGCTCATGTTTTGCTTGTAATCTTAGCCTTTCTTGTCGAATCGATATCTGATTCTAATAAGCCATAGGGACAAAACAACAACAAGGATGAAAGCAGTAACGTCGCCAGAGGCAATTTGGAGAAGCCAGAAAGAAGGAAGATATCCGCTGGTAAACAGCGAAGATTTCAGAATTGACGGAAATACCCAACCTGTTATAAGCGTGGTAGCTGCAATGAAGACCGCTACAGATTCCTCCTCTATTCTCCTCAGCTTTCTAAATGGAAGAAAGGAAAACGAAGCGAGTGAGATCACTAAGGCCATAGATGAAACAAAACCAAGAATCGAAAAGAGACTCCTGCTCCAGCAGATCAACAACGAAATCAAGAGTATCAGGACAGATGGCTTCTTTAAGACTCCCTTTGCACTATCAGTAAGCATATCTTTTGAACATATGTTCTTTTCAAACTCCTGTCTGTAGACGACTATTCCCATAAGAATCGATAAAGGCATCAATCCGGCTGAAAGTGAGGCTTCCCAGAAGAAGAGCTGAGAGATTGCTATCGATCCAACAAGAATCTCGTGCAGAAATGTCAGAAAAACCCTCACTCTTCCTCCTCCAGACTCTCTATCACGGCCTTCACACCGTTATCACCGGTAATGTCCAGGAAGAGATCCTCAAGACTTGACTCCACACTGCCGAAGCTTTCTTTCAGATCAGAAAGCGTGCCTTCGGCGATCATCCTACCTCTATCGATAATTCCAATTCTGTCGCACATCTTTTCCGCTACTTCGAGCACGTGAGTTGTCATGAATACAGTTGCTCCCCTATTTGCAATGTTTCTAAGCCATGCTTTCAGCTTCCCTGCGCTTGAGGCATCAAGACCAACGGTAGGTTCATCGAGGAATATCACAGATGATTCTCTCATGAGAGCAATGGCAACCATGAGTTTCTGCTTCATCCCATGAGAGTAATCTCCTATGTACTTTCCAAGGTAATCGATCTTGAACGCGTCTGCCAGGTTTCTAAGCCTTGATATGGTCTCTTCGGGTCGAAGCTTGTATATGTCGATTATGAACTTCACAAATTCTATTCCCTTTAGATTTTCGTACATCTTAGGTTCATCTGGAACAACAGATATTATCTGTTTGATCTCCATGAGGTCTCTTTCAATATCGAGCCCCGCAATTCGTATACTTCCCGAGCTAGGAGCAATTACTCCGGTCAGCATCTTTATTGTAGTTGTCTTGCCCGCGCCGTTTGGCCCAAGAAAACCGTATATCTCTCCTGACGATACTCTCAGATTCAGATTATCAACGGCTGTTAGATCCCCGAAACGCCTTGTCAAATCAACTGCTTCTATCATCATTCTTCTTCAAACGCCTTGTCGTAGAAAGTTGCCGTTTTTGGATGGAACATCAGTTCTATGGTACCTACCGGACCATTTCTTTGCTTTCCGATTATCACTTTGGTAACCTGTGGAAAATTGCTTACATCGCTCTTATCTTTGTAATAATCATCACGATAAAGGAACATCACTGTGTCAGCATCTTGTTCAATAGCTCCAGACTCACGGAGATCACTAAGACGCGGCATCTTGTCTTCTCTTTGCTCCACCGCTCTGGAAAGCTGTGAAAGTGCAACAACGGTGATGTTCAATTCCCTTGCCAGGAGCTTCATAGATCTCGAGATCTCCGAGATCTCCTGCTGACGGTTGTCGGATCTGCCTTTCGTATGCATCAGTTGGAGGTAATCGACAAATATGACCTGAACGTTGTGCTCCATCTTGATTCTCCTCGCCTTTGCTCTGAGCGTTCTGGGATCAAGGGATGGTTCATCGTCTATAATTATAGGAGCCGTCTGCAGGGTACTGGCACCATTTGTCAAACGTTTCCAATCTTCAGTGCCAATATCTCCTGCCCTGAGGCGAGATAGTTCAAAATTAGTGACATTACACAGAAGTCGCTGTGCAAGCTGTTCCTTCGACATCTCAAGACAGAAGACAGCTACTGGCAACTGAAATCTCAGAGACATATTGGTTGCCAGACTAAGAGCAAAAGCAGTCTTTCCCATCGATGGGCGTGCAGCAACAATAACTAAATCCGACGGTCTAAATCCTGTGGTAACTTCATCCAATTTCCTGTAACCAGATGCGATACCCGTGATCCTACCGGTCACCGCATTCTCTTTCAGCCTTTCAAGATTCTGGAATAGCTCATGCATTATCTTACCAATATGCTGATACGTCTTCGAAATCTGCGCCTCTGTAATCTGGAATATCGCTTTCTCTGCATTGTCAAGGATCTCGTCTGTTTCTTCTCCCTCATATGCGTTTTCAACTATCGAGCTGGCCGCAGTTATCAGCGATCGCAGAAGAGCCTTCTCCTTTACAGTCTTACCGTAATAAAAGAAGTTGGCAGAAGTTGGAACGACATCCGCGAGTTTGGCAAGCTCGATTTCGCCTCCCATTTCTTCGAGCACTCCGCCGGTTCTTAGTCTTTCAGTAACTGACACAATATCCACCGGACTCCCCTCATCAAACAACTTCTCCATTGCGGAGAAGATCAACTGGTTCTTTCGAGAGTAGAAATCCCTACTTGTGAGAAGCTCCATCACATCCGGGACCACATCTGGATCAATCAAGATGCTCCCTATAACAGCCTCTTCAGATTCAATACTATTCGGAGGAATTCTCGTCTTCAATTCATTCACCAACTCTTCCAATTATGAGAAGTTCTTTAGAATAAGCTCCTTTACCGCTGAAAAATCTCCTTCGAAAAGAAACTGCCCTCTATCCTTACCAGAACCACCTCTAACTTCCAGTTCTTCCTTGACTCTTGTAAGGACCTCCTGACAGTCAAAGCCTTTACCAAAAAGCAGGAATCTATCATTTGCCTTTCCAATAATAAGATACTCTTCCAGTGTGACGAATTTGGTAATTGCAGCTAGAACACTCTCCTTTTCTTCAAGAAAAGTAATCCTCGATCGCGATCTATCAATATCTTCCGCTATATAATGACCTAGTCTTTCAGAGAGGCTTCTTATTATCGAATTGCTTGCTTTGAGCTCGCCTATTAAGGATTCGATCCGATTCGGCAGATCGGAGTATTTGCAGGTGAGAAATAAAGCCGACTTGGTTGTGAGATTGTGTTTTGCGACATAGTCATCTAGGGCTCTATTTCCCGCGGCAAAGAAGACTCTGGTGAGAGAACCCTTGACTTTCTCGCGTTTCAGGATTTTCACGAGCCTAATCTGCCCCGTCCTCTCAACATGAAGACCCGAGCAGGCGCTTACATCTATCCCTTCAATCTCAATCACTCTGATGTCCTTGTCACTTTCGCTGATTCTCTGATCTATCTCTTTCCTCAATCCCAACTCCTGAAGCTGAGATCTTTTGACACTGAAGCTTTTTACTGGAAGATTCTCACCGATCAAATCGTTGCAGATTCTCTCAACATGAAAAATCATATCATCTGTGAGAACACCAAGCGAAAGGTCGATTGTCGTGTGTTCTTCCCCCATCTGAAACCCAACGGTTTCGGCATCCAATTCTCGAAGAAACACTGCCGATAACAGGTGCTGCGCAGTGTGCTGCTGCGAGATGTCCCGTCTCCTCGTCTCATCGATCCTGATGTCCACCGATTCACCTCTGTCCTTATCTATTATTCCATCTACTTTGATAAGAATCTCATTATTCGACTCATTTACTGACAAGATATCCAGTTCGTCCACTTTTCCACGATCTCCTAGTTGTCCTGCTTCTCCATCAGCATACACATTACCGTAACATATCTTGACGTAGGTAGTACCTTCTCCAAACCATATTTCCCTTACTACTTCTAACATACATCGCCCCCAGCCACTTGATATTAAGTGCAAATATATGTAATAATTATACAGTAAGCTTTTACTTAAACTCCGTGGGTATAATTCGTGAAAAATGAATATGGGGTGATTTGGTTGCAGGAAAGGCCAATCCTTTCGATAAGGAATCTATCTACTCATTTCAGTATGGCAGAAGGAGTTGTTAAGGCCGTTCAAGATGTCTCTTTTGATCTTTATAGAGATGATGTCTTAGGAATAGTTGGAGAGACCGGTTCTGGAAAGAGCGTAACAGTCAAAACAATAGCCGGAATGGTTGATAACCCAGGCTTCATTGCTGGTGGCGAGATTCTCTTTTTAACCGACGAATTCAGTAAGAGCGGTGAAAAGGATTATATTGACTTGGCAAAGCTTCCGAAAGATAGTTTCTCCAGAGTCAGGGGCAAACACATAGGGATGATCTTTCAAGACCCTATGACCTCCCTTGACCCGATGTACACAGTTGGTAACCAGATGATAGAGACCATTGTTCATCACAAGAAAGTTACCGAAGAGGAAGCAAGAGAACGATCGATAAAGCTTCTCGAACAGGTAGGAATTCCTAAGCCTTCCGAACGAATCGATGATTATCCCTTTCAACTCTCCGGGGGACAGCGCCAGAGGGTAGTAATAGCGATAGCGCTGTCGTGCGATCCTGAAATCCTGGTTGCCGATGAGCCTTCAACAGCTCTAGACGTGACAGTTCAAGCTCAGATTCTAGAACTGATGAAGGATCTTCAGGAGCAGTTCAACAGCAGCATGATTTTCATTACCCATGATCTCGCAGTAATCGCTGAAATTGCTACGAGAATCAGCGTTATGTATGGAAGCTATCAAATGGAAATGGCTGATTCTCTTGAGGTTTTCGAAAACCCAATGAATCCATATACATTTGCACTTCTTGAGTGCATTCCTAGACTCGACATAAAGCAAGATAAGCTATTACCTATCCCTGGCCAGCCGCCAGTAATGTTGAATCCTCCGAATCTCTGTCCCTTCCTTCCAAGGTGTTCAAGAGCAACAGACAAATGCTACAAAGAGATGCCACAGCTTGAGCAAATGAAGGATAATCATTTCGTCAGATGCTGGAACCCAATTACTAACAAAGTATTGCTGGTCAAGGAGGCTCAAGAATGAAGCTTCTTGAAGTTAGAAATCTGAAAAAATACTTTCCAGTCAAGCAAGGTTTCCTCATCGAGAGAGTCGTAGGATTCGTCAAGGCAGTTGATGATGTGTCTTTCTCGGTAGATAGAGGAAAGACAATCGGTATAGTTGGAGAATCAGGTTGTGGCAAGACTACAATCGGTAAGTCGATTATCCGCCTTCATGAAGTGACTGATGGAGAAATGCTTATTGATGAAGAAGACACCACTTTCTACTTCATGAAGAAGCGAAGGGCAAAACAGTATCTGAAAGAGAAGTATTTCGATACGGAGAAATTTAATAATGGTGACGGAGTTGGTTTTGAGCCTTTCGAAAAGAAGATGTACGAGATCTACAATAGTGTCAATAAGGACTCTTCCAAGGCAATCGATATTCTATTTGATAAGTCAGATCACAAGAAGAAGCTTCTCAGGCAAAAGGCACAGATAGTATTTCAGGACCCAATGTCTTCTCTGAATCCAAGGATGACAGTTGGGCAGATGTTAACTGAACCACTTCTTTTTCACAAACTTGCTAAAGACCTTGACGAAGCAGTTGAAATGGTGAAGGAACTGCTTGTAAAAGTCGGTCTTAAGCAATATCACGTGGACAGATATCCGCACCAGTTCAGCGGTGGTCAGAGGCAGAGAATAGCCGTTGCAAGGGCTATCAGTGTAAACCCCGATCTCATCGTTCTCGATGAGCCGACTTCTGCCTTGGATGTTTCGGTTCAAGCTCAGATAGTCAATCTCTTTGAGAAACTGCAGGAGCAGCTCAATGCAGGTTATGTATTTATCTCTCATAATCTTTCTCTGGTAAGGTTTATTTCTCAAGAAGTCTCTGTCATGTATCTTGGTAGGATCGTAGAGCAGGGCAATAGTGAGTCGATCTTCAGCAGCCCATTGCATCCTTACACAAAGGCGCTCCTGGCGGCTGCTCCAATACCCGATCCAAAGAAGAAACGTAACCGGAAAGACCTGGTTGGCGGACAGGTTCCCAGTCCAATAAACAGACCGTCTGGCTGTTTCTTCAATCCGAGATGCAAGTACAGAATGGATATTTGTACCAAGGAATATCCGCCCATGTTCAAGGCGGATGAAAACCATTATGTTGCGTGCCATCTTTATTCCACATCTCATGAACAAGGAGGGGAAAGTAAATGAAGAAACTCTTAGTGCTTCTCGTAGTACTCATTGCTGTTGGAATCCTTTTCGCAGCTCCCGAGTATCACGTAGAAGAGACATGGAACGGCAAGCCCGGAGGTACTTTCTATTACTGGGGCTTGGGAGATCCAAAGACATTTAACTATGACTGGGCACAGGAAACTAGTTCAACAGATCCTCTAGGATTCATACTGGCAACTCTTATTGAAGCCGATGAGGGTGGTATGCCGTCGCTTCCCGGTCTTGCAAAAGACTGGTGGTTCTCTGATGACGGATTGACTTTCTTCGTGCAGATAAGGGAGGGCATTCAGTGGTCCGATGGAGCACCATTCACACTTGACGATGTTTACTGGACATTCGTAAATGTTTCCTTTGTCCCGGAAAACACGGCAAACGGCAACGGGTCCTATCTGGATTCTAACGACCAGCTACCGGTTGTAGAAATTGTAGATGACACCACAATTTCCTTCACCTGGACAGTTCCCCAGGTAACGGCCCTTAGGCAGATCGGCTTCCGCCCCATCATGCCAAAACATGTGCTCGAGGAAGTTGTCGCCAACGGTACCTATCCGGAATTCTGGACGATCGCTGACTTTGACAAGCTTGTTGGAATGGGGCCCTTTGTGATTACGGATTACGTCGAAGGCGTCAGAATCGTTTTCGAGAGAAATCCATATTACTGGAAAGTCGATGGCAACGGTGTAAGATTGCCCTACTTCGATAAGCTGAATTACGAGCTTCTCGCCGACCAGAATACCTCTCTGCTCAGATTTGAAGCAGGACAGATCGATCTCTACGGACCGACTGCCGAGCAGTTCCCAAGGCTAGCAGAAATGGCCGCAGATAAGGGCTGGATAACCGGTGTCGGTGGTCCCGCTCTCGGCTCGCAGTTTATTACCTTCAACTTCAACAACCCAGATCCCGTTAAGCGAGAATGGTTCAGAAACGATGGGTTCAGAAGAGCTTTCGTCTACGCGATGGATAGAGACGCTATAATTGAATCTCTATACAATGGGCTTGGCACTCCTCTATACGGTCCGGTCTCTCCGTCAAGCGGTTTCTACTACCCTGAAATCGAGAAATTCGATTACAAGTACTCGATAACAAGAGCCAGACTCGAACTCAGAAGAGGCGGCTTCGACTGGCTTCCAAATGGAACCTGTGTTGATGCAAATGGAAACCCGGTTGAGTTTGAGCTCACTACAAATGCTGGAAACATAGTCAGAGAGGCAATAAGCAACATCATCGTCGATGGGGCTGCAAAACTTGGAATTAAGGTCAATTTCAGACCTATTGACTTCAATACCGTTGTTTCAAGACTTAACGACGCAACTTACGACGCTGTCGTCATTGGACTCACCGGTAGTGTTGACCCCGGAACAGGCTGGAACGTTTACAGGCTTGACGGCGGACTGCACTTCTGGAACTATCCTCCGGACTACAATCCTGACGATCACATAACTGAGGACATGTACATTCTCCCCGACTGGGAGAAGAGAGTCGATGAAATCTACAGACTCCAGACGTCAGCGGTTGATCCACAAGACAGATATGACCTATTTGCTGAATTCCAGATGCTCTTTGCTGAGTATCAGCCAATTGTGTTCACAATTGCACAGAACTTCCTTTATGTCTACAAGAACAATATTAAGATGCCGGTCGAAAAACTAACACCTGCAACAGGCCTGCTATTCCAGTTAGAAGGCTGGTGGAAAGAGTAATATCTTGATTCTCGTTGCGGGAGGGTTTCCCTCCCGCTTTTCGTATCATCGAGAGACTTAGTGTGAGTTTTGAGGAGGGAATAAGGTGCTGAAATATATAGTTAGAAGGCTGATTCTAGCAATTCCGGTTCTGCTCGGAGTCTCTATACTGGCCTTCATGATTATATCCGCTGCCCCCGGTGATTTCTTGGATGCATACAGGTTAAACCCTTCTATTTCGAGAGATCAGATAAAGGTTCTTGAGAATCAGTTTGGCCTTGATCAGAATGTCTTCGTGCAGTATTTCAAGTGGTTGGGCAACGTTCTTACAGGGAATTTCGGTTATTCATTTAGTTACAGGATTCCTGTCTTCGAACTGGTTTTCAGGAGACTGGGAGCAACTCTTCTGCTTAGCATCACCACACTGATTTTTACCTGGGGAATCGGCATTCCTCTTGGCATATATTCAGCCCTTCATCAATACTCGCCCAGTGATCAGGCTTTTGCCTTCCTTGCATTCATTGGTATTTCTATTCCAAACTTCTTCTTTGCTTTGCTATGGCTCTTTATGGCGGCGAAGACAGGGTGGTTCCCAATAGGAGGATTGATCTCGCAAAACTTCAACGAACTGAGTATTATCGGCAAGATCGGTGATTATCTCTGGCACGTGGTCGGACCAATGGTCACCTTGGGTACTTCTGGACTTGCCGGTCTGATGAGGCAAATGAGAGGTCAGTTGCTCGATCAGCTGAGGCAAGACTATGTTCTTTTTGCTAGGGCAAAGGGAATGCCTGAGAAGAACGTTATCTACAAGCACGCAGTTCGAAATGCTATCAATCCTATAGTCACAATGTTTGGATATGCACTTTCTGGTTTGCTCGGCGGTGCAGTTCTTACAGAGACGGTTTTCGGTTGGCCAGGAATGGGAAGACTAGTCATTGAAGCCCTGAATGCTCAGGATTTGTTCCTTGTCATGGCCACGTTGCTCCTTTCTGCTGTCCTTCTGGTAGTCGGCAATCTGCTGGCCGATCTTCTGCTTGCATGGGTCGATCCCAGAATTCGTTATAGACTGAGCTGAGGGGTGTAAAATGAAGAAGAAAAAAACCAATGATAACAATACATTGAAAAGTGCTGAAGTCAGTAAAGAAGACCTCTTTGAAGTAAAGTACATGAGTAGATGGCAGCTTGTGTGGAGAGCTTTGAGAAAACACAAGTTGGGGATGATTTCTTTATGGATCCTGATAATCATGTACGTCATAGCATTGCTGGCCGACTTCTTGTCCCCTACCAACCCTTATGAACAGACACAGGGACTTTCTTTTGCGCCACCTTCAAGAGTTCATTGGACCGACGAGAGCGGTAAGCTTACTGCTCCTTACATTTACGCCTGGGTAATGGAAAGAGACCCCGAAACGTACAGAACAACATTTGTTGAAGGTGTTTCTATAGGTTCGATCACTGCGTTGGATAGGTCAACTGGCACAGAAACCACTTTCACAAAGGGTGAAGACGGGGTAATAGATATATTTCTTACCATAAAAACGGTCAGATATGCTCTTGACGCAGAAGGCAATAGGGCTAATTTGGGACAACCCGACTACTCGGTTATCCAGAACATCAAGCTGAGCGAACTGGAGCTCTTCGAAAAGATGATGGTCAGTGAGACTTCTAATAGAACCACCATAGATTCCCTTAGCCCAAGCAGGTTCAGAGAACTTCAAAGGATTGGGTCGCCAGTAAAAGTCGTAACTGAGCGTTCTCTTCACAGAGTGTTTGCTCAAAAGGAAGCAGAAATCAAGGACATTGTTCTCGAGGCTATAAGTATTTACAATGAAGTTATCGACATTGATGGAGAAGACGTTGAGCTAGCAAAGGAGTTTCTAGCCGAGCTTGAAATCTCACCTAATCTTCTTGGAGTAGTCGTCGAACCCGAAATTACAGAGTACGAAACTGTTAAGTACCCGATCAAGTTCTTCGCCAAGTCCTGGGATTACAAGCTCTTATGGTTATTTCCAACTAACATTCACTTATTTGGAACAGACCAGCCATCGAAACTCTTGTTGTTTGGGGCAGACAGATACGGAAGGGACGTATTCTCGAGGATTCTTGCTGGGTCTAGAATCTCTATGAGTATTGGACTTCTTGCCATACTTATCACTTTCTCTCTTGGACTTTCGATTGGAGGTGCCGCCGGATACTTTGGTGGTATTACCGATGAAATTCTCATGAGGGTCACCGAGGTTCTGATGTCGATACCCAGTTTCTATCTCTTGATCTCGCTGCGTGCGATTCTACCTACAAGCATACCTTCGCATATGACTTATCTCTTGATAGTTGTAATTCTGAGTTTTATTGGTTGGCCCGGGATGTCAAGGGTAATCCGAGGCATGGTTCTGGGACTGAAAGAGACAGAGTTCGTTCAAGCGGCCGTTGCTATGGGTTATCCATCATCACGAGTTATTTTACGGCACATAATCCCGAACACGGCAACGTACATTATCGTTGCAGCAACTCTGTCGATACCCGGATATATTCTTGGAGAAGCAGGCTTAAGTTTCCTTGGGCTGGGAATAACTGAACCTTCGGCAAGCTGGGGATTGATGTTGTCGCAGGCCCAGAGTATAAAGGCAATGACAGAAGCTCCCTGGTTACTAATACCGGGGATATTCATATTCATAGTTGTTATGGGCTTCAACCTCCTCGGAGATGCACTGAGAGATGCTCTCGATCCCAGATCTCTAGGGTACTAAACCTATAAGAAGCTAATAGATTGATTTTAAGCGGGTCGAATGACCCGCTTTCTTTAAGCGATATTTTATCCCCCACGGACTCGTTTTCAGAAGATAAGACATTCTCGTCAGAAGCAACGGGTTTGTGTAACCAGGTCTTTCAGGTTCGCGAAAACAATAATAGTAACTCCACTCTGTAAATTCCAGCCGCTCCTTCTCTCTTCCCAGCAGTCAAAAACAATGTTTGTTCTCATAAGAGATGCACCTCAAGCTTGGGGCGAAATCTAGTTATGCAGATTCCGAATGAAAAAGAGGTAGTCTAAAGACACAGACACGGAGTAGGCCATCATCCGTGAAGTATTTTTCGGCTTTCTTTCGGGAATCCCTGACATAATCGGAGAGATTACCTTCATTCAGAAAGCATATTGCAGTCCAGTCGATAGCTTGCTGCTAAGAATCTTGATAAAGTGAGCATCATCAATTATACTGTCCAGTATAAGTGAGCGACCGAGTATCCTAGCAGTTGCAGTCAAGCTCGGATCTCTCACAGCTGCTTGCTTGGGATCCAATTTAGGTAGAATGAATTCACCTGTCTTGGGGTCTATCTTTCCAATAACACCTGCTAATTCCTTGGCTGTTTCTTATACTTGTCCCAATAAGATCTGGCTTCATATACATAAACGATCTCAGTCATCTTATTGACCTGCCTAATGATGAAGATAATCACCTCTCTTTCAACAGACAGAAAGGGCTGATCCTTATCCACAAACCTATACTGGTTCAGAAAGTACTTTTTCTGAAAGCTCTATCGGTCTTCCGAGAAGTATTGAAGCTAGATATTGAAATGTTACTTCGACCCTTTTTCAATATTAAGTGAGATCATAGCAGCCGGGGGAGTCTTATCGGAAGTAAAACACACCAACATAGTCTGACAATACTTGTAATCACATTATTGAAAGTTGCTAATTCTATAAGCCCTAACAAGTAAGCGTTCAAAATCGATTGTGCATCAACTCTAGACTTCTCAGACTTCCCGATGAAGTCGATAATTGCGTGATAGATGTTTCTCACAATCACTCCTCGAACAAGTCAAGTCTGATTATTTCCTGTTTTCCGCCAGTTCACAGGCCAAAGCGATACTCTTCTTGAAAGTTAGCCTCTCTACTCCTCTTCCTTTTCTCCAGAGACTATGATCATAAGTACTATTAGCGTCGCCATGACAAAGACGATTACTCCCGGCAACAGGTAGCCAATAATCGTAAAGGCAAGAGAAGAGGCGATGTAGTCTCTCAGAGGAGTCAGCCACCAGGTGAAGCCGCCTGCAAGGCTATCTCTGATATATAGAAACAGAGTGGCGGCAAGCAGCAGCTCTTCAAAGATCGGCAGAGCTATTCTCTTAGCAAGAGAACAATACTGAAGGAAGAAACCGGTAATAAACAGAGCAAATGGAAAGAGAAAGTCCATAATGTCTATATCAATGCTCTTTCCATCCAGCAAAGAATTGACAACCTGCCCACCTCCAAATAAGAGTGCAATGACTACCGCAACTATCATCAAAAGATTTCCCAGAAATATATATATTCCTCTCATGCTCTCACCTAAAAAAAACCGGCCCGTGTTGGGCCGGTTGTATAAAACGTAGATCAGAACTTGTAATTGTAATAGAGACCGGCGAACCAGGTGTCTGCTGGATCAAACACATCGACCCCTGCTTCAAAGTTGAACCCATCAATAAGGACAGGGAAACTCAAACCTAGAACAAGTTCCTTCGAGCCGTCGAGGAAATAGTATCCAGCAGCTCCTGTGATAGAAGGTTTAAAATCGCCCATCGCAAGATCGAGAGCTGCCTCTCCATAGACTGATATGTCTTTAACATCGGCAAGAACATCGCCAATGATCTCTGCACCGAATTTCCTTGCTCCATTTGCGTAGAACGTATTGTAATCGCCGGATCCCACATAAAGGTCAACACTGACAGGTCCAGCTGCCCAACCGTTTGACTTCACTAAGAATCCTAAAGTCATAGTCTGGGTTGTGGCTCCGAAATCATAGTCGTAACCAAACTTCACGCCTGCCCAACCGATTCCAGACTTGGAAATAACGGGCTGAATCCAGGTCTTAACTGCATTTCCCTCAATATCATACTTCACGTCACCTGTGATCTTGAGAACCCCTATTTCATACGCGACTTCGAGACCAACGTACTGGCCTAGTGTGTCGGAGTATCTTGCACGAGGAGTCAATGTCAACAAACCGACGTTTAGTGTGTACTCGGCATTAACAACATAATTGAATGTAGCTGCACCTAGAAGATCCGTCGCCTTCACGCCGCCAGAAATAACTAGTCCTGCCAATGGCTTTAGAGTCGCCTCGGCAATTACATCTCCGCCCCACTTAAGAGCATCAAGACCTGTCTGAGCGGCAAAAGAGAATATATCCCATGAACCGAACAATGCAATCTTGTCCGTAGCAGCTTCTTGGGTACCAATGCTCAACCCGAGGTCTTTGAGCACCAAAGCCATTGTGACATTTGCCGCGTTGTCATCATACCACTTGAACCACTTCAAACCTGGATTTGCATTTGTTCCACCAGCAAAAGACTTCGCAGCGTACCAGCTTAAAGACGCCGCATCATTCTCCGCAGTGAAAGAATTCAGGACAACTGTGGTCTTGTCAGATGGAAGTGTAATGGTCAAACTGAGAGTGATGTCCGAAACGTCTGCCTTGGCACCGAAACTAACTGATAAACTCTTGATTCCGAGTGCGGTATTTAGCCCATCCTTGTTAAGTTCCGCATGGCCCCAGAGAGTACCTTTGATTGTAGGGCTCAAAGTTATGGTAGCCGAGAAAGCGACCGAGATGGCCAGAAGTACCACTAAGATTCCAACAAGCTTCTTCATGCACACTTACCCCCTTTATAAGAGTGTTTTTGGTTTTTGGTGATGCGCATAACGTAAATATACCACATTTCATGTAACAAAAGCAAACACACGTGTTGCTAAGTTGCACAGAGAGATCATTTCAGGATTAACCCTACCGCTCCAAATGCTAGTGCCACAAAAGAAAGAATAATAGCTGCATTTGTATTGATCACATTCTGCTTCTGTATCTCTTCCAGAGCCGATATCTTGCTTTCCAAGGCCACGTCGTTCTCTTCGAGCGCAGAGATCCTCGTTTCTGCAGCTGCAAGAGCAGTCTTGTCTGCCTTGTTCCTGTCGAGCTTGAACATTTGAATGGCCATTGTGTTGGTAATGCTCTTCAGACTGTCGACTTCTTCCTCGAGAACTCCAACTTTTCCCTCAAGAGAAGTTGTTCTGCCTTTGATAGAAGCGATCATATCGGCGTGTTCGTCAAGAACTGCGATGTTGGCATCAATCTGATCGAAGGCGACTTCTAACATCTCGTAGTTGTCGGAAACGTCACTTCTCAGCGAGGATAGCTCATTACCGAGAATTCCGATCTCTGCCTTCAGTCTCTCTTCTGTGAGTCCAAGTTTCTTGTAAAGGAAATTCATTTTTGCTGTCAGCTGATCAGGAGTCACATAGTTCAACTCTGCAATCCGCTTATTCGCAGCCATCACAGCATTGCTAAGCATCTTAGCTGTTACTTCGAGATCCGTTACTCTTGCCTTAATCGGATCGACATCGCTCGCCATTGCTTTCGTTGAGAGATCAGCTTTAATTTCAGCAAGCTTTCCGTCCAAGTCGTCAAGTCTTGCAATGTTCATGTCAACCTGATCGAAAGCAACTTCTAGCATTTCTTCCGCATCAAAGATAGCCGACTCCAGTTTAACTATCTCTGAGTCGTAGTACTTGACTTCGGGCATCTTGGCAATGCTGTCCTGAATCATGAGGATCCGCGTGTACATTACTGAAAGCTTGTCATTTAACTCCTCATTGGTCACGAAAGGCTCGAGATCAGGCATTTCGCCCGTCAGTCTCGCTTCCAAATCGGCAAGATCAGCCTTCGTAGCCATCCCTCTCCTTAGTGCAAATAGGTCAGAAGTCAAGCTATTGATAACATTTTCGGAAACATCGACCCTTGAGGCAAGCGCAGCGAAATCAGCTTCTTGAGCAGTTTCATTCTTCTTCATGTTGGCAATCGCCTGTCCGAGGAGTTTAACCGTTACTTCAAGGTCGGTGGCCCTATTCTTTAGAGCCTCAATGTCCGAGGGAACGCCTGTCAACGCTTTCAGCTTCTCATTAATGAGTTCAATACCCTCATTTGCGCTTACTGCTTCCTCAGAGAGTCTGTCGATCTCATCATAGAGAAATGCAACTGTGTCGTCAAAAGTCTTAAGCGACACGAAATCCCCTGTTACTGAACTCTGTTTCAGAGATGCGACAGTTGCTTCAAGAGCCCTCAGTTCCGCCGTTAAGTCAACCAAATTCTTCTTGTTGTCAGAGATCTCCAGGGAGAGTCCCGCAACTTTCTTAGTGAGGGAAAATACCACTTCCTGAAGTTTAGCATCCCCGGCATCAGAATAATCCATGAACCTGGCAAGAGTCATGGCAAGCTGGTAACGCGTAGCAAATTCAGTACCTCTGAATGTGCCATCAGGGAAACCAATGAACAATCCACCGGATGTCGTCTTAATAACGCTATCGTAGGCCCAGTGATTCTCTGACAAATCGCTGTACTCTACACCCAGAGTTAGGGCTGCAAAAGCAACAACGAAAAGTGCCAGTATAGAAAGCTTCTTCATGGATCCTACCCCCTTTCAAAATGTTGTCATTTTCTACAGCAAACTACGTATTAATTATACAGTAAAAATGCGTCTATATTCAAGAGTATTCAGCACTTAACAAGGCGATAGAAACGCTTCTTTCCGATTCTAAGAACATCACCATCGGAAATCTCAAGAACTGAATGGATATCTTCTAGTACTTGATCATTTATTCTCACTCCACCCTGATCTATCAATCTTCTTGCTTCGCTTCTTGATTGAATCTTAGCACGAGAAACGAGAAGATCGACAATTGAAATACTGTCTTCCACAAGTTTTATTTCCGGCATCTCCTCAGGAAGCTCCTTATTTCGGAAAATGTTTATAAACTCCTCTTTTGAGCTTTCGGCAATCTCTCTATCAAAGAACTGAGAAGTGATCTCCACAGCCAATTCTAGTTTCAGATCTCTTGGATTCACTGTTTTATCTTGGAGTTTCTTATCTATCTCCTCAAGCTCCTGATCGCTTTTATCGGTTAACAGTCTGAAATACTTTGACATCAGCGAGTCTGGAATTGACATAACCTTGCCAAACATGTCCCTCGCGGAATCATCAAAAGCTATGTAATTGTCGTAGCTCTTCGACATCTTCAGCTTTCCATCTGTCCCTTCGATCAAAGGAACGGTGAGAATTGCCTGAGCCTCAAGTCCGTACTCTTCCTGTATCTTTCTGCCAACAACAAGGTTGAAAAATTGATCATCACCGCCGATCTCTACATCGGCTTTAACAACGACAGAATCGTAAGCTTGCGCAAGAGGATAGAGAAATTCCGAGACAGCAATTGGTTCGTTATCAGCGTATCTCCTGGCGAAATCATGCCTTTCCATCATTCTGGCCACAGTATACTTTGCAGAAAGACGAATCACATCCTCAAAACTCATTGGGTCAAGCCATTCCGAGTTGAACCTAATCTCGGTGCGATCTCTGTCCAAAATCCTGAACGCCTGCTTGCTGTAGGATTCAGCGTTCAGTCTCGCTTCTTCCCTTGAAAGCATGGGTCTGGTCTTTGATCTCCCCGAAGGATCGCCGATCCTCGCAGTGAAGTCTCCGATGATCAACACCACTTGATGCCCGAAATCCTGAAAGAGACGAAGCTTCCTCAGGACCACCGCATGACCAAGATGTAAGTCCGGTCTAGATGGATCAACTCCCAGTTTAACCCTCAACGACCGCTTATTCTTAAGCTTTCCAAGAAGCTCTTCTTCAGAAATTAGTGAAACATGATTCTTCGAAAGCTCCTTAAACTGTTCTTCAGGGTTCAACAACTCTACCACCTAAGCGCCAAATGCTCTGGAAACTACAAATGCAATCAAAATACTGTTTGCCATAAATCCTATGGCAAGGCCAAGTGTTATCTTTCCCATGGTATCCAGACCTTTCTTTCTTCCAAACATAGTGTGGGAAGCACCACCTCCGAAAGCTCCACCGAGCTCTGCAGACTTAGACATCTGCAGCATCACAGCAATTCCAAGTCCTACACTTATTGCAATGTGCAGGGAAATAAGTGCATAAGCAAGAACAACCATCAAGAAAACCTCCTGTATCTTCTATCGCTCTTCTGGTATTATACAATATGTGCGAGTTTGTAGCAAATGAGAGCAGAAAGCGGTTGGTGATTTTTTTTTGAAGGACAAAACTGTCTTAATCTATCTTCCAATAAAGCCAGAAATGGCAAAGGCGAACAATCTTCCGGTGAAGCTTCCCGTCCTTGCAGAAGATCTGGAGAAAATCGCAGACAGGGACAGGATAGAACTAGACATAATAATCAGGGGACTTGAAGCCCAATGTAAGATCGAACGAGATGACTACTACGAATCCTATCTGCTCTACTACTACTTCGAGGCCTTCAAAAGAGCTTTGAACTCTGGGGCTATCGGGGAATCAAAGGAGTATTTAGATAAGGCAGGCAAGATAAAGAAGGATTACAGATATCACTTCTATCGAGGATTGATGTTTAGGGAAGAGGCAAGGACTGAACTTGCCGAAATCGAACTGAGAAGGTCTATTGAGATGAACGATGAATTCTACATCGGTTACTTTGAACTCGGAAGGCTGCTCCAGTCTCAAGAGGAATTTGATGATGCAATTGTTTCCTACCTGAAATCAATAGAAGAGTCTGGAGGGCAGTTTGCCCTTCCTTTTGTCGCAGTAATTGATTGCTTCATCTCTAAGGGAGAGTACAATGAGGCGTTGGAGATAGCCGGAAAGATAGGAAAGGGATTCCCCCTTTATTCGGATATCCTGCTGAGAAAGGGTGTTATCCTAAACGAAGTTCAAAAGTTTGCCTTGGCAGAAGAGACGTTCACTGAAAGCATCGGTAGTAATGAAGACTGGAGGAGCTTCTACAATCGCTCCTTTTCGAAGGCTAGACAGGGCAAGCTATATGAAGCCTACGAAGACCTAAAGACAGCCTATGCCATAAGCGGGAACCCTGATGTCCTATACGAACTCGCGATCAATGAGAAGAATATGGGAATGCTCGAGGACTCTCTTTCGCATTGCCGAAGTTACTATAACAACACCGCCGATCAAAAAGCTCTGATGTTTGAATCACGTGTGCTTGACATGATGGGCGAGTACGACGTTGCACTCGAGTTGCTCGATGATACTTACCTCGAGCTCAAGACGCTTCTGCTCCTTCATAAGTATTTGTCAGAGGGAGTTATTGAGAGAGAGCTTGTCTTCGAAAACACACTGAATGAGTCTTATTACAGGTACTTGAGAGGACGGTTTCTCAGCAAAGACTTTTCGACTTGTAACTTGATCGAATCGGGAAAGATTAACGTTGAATCTCTTACTGGGTTGCTCTCTGAACTTGACAATGCCGAAGTAACCAAAAGGATCTCTGCGTTCTCTGAAGGAGCTATCCCAAAGGAAATCAGGGAGATTACTTTGGCTGAAATGGGTTTCTTCACAGAACTTATCTCTCAAATGGAAGCTTATCCTTCCCAGCAAGAATATCTTTCATACCTTATGGCCTTCCTTATATCTGGAAGTGGCAAGACTACCGGGATATTCAGGACGTTATTGTACGTTCAGAGATGGGTACTCTCGGGCTTGCCCTTCAGAACCGACTCCTTTATAGATGAGTACCTTGAAGAGCTAAAGGATTTGAGCTTCGATTTTGCGCTTAGGATCGCGAAGCTTTCTGAGTATGGCGGAACAGACGTTGATACACTTGAAGAAGAAGCGAACGAGAACCCCGAAGAAGTAACCCTGGCAATTCTCTGTGCGTTAGAGAAGGGCACGGTCAGTGAGATTAAGACTAACAATGATTCGCTAGGTAAGTACATAATGAGGCTTTCTCGATCAGGAGGAGAACAGTGAATAATATTGACGAGTTATTAGAGAGGCTTTTTGAAGCACTTGAAAGCGACACTAGTGATAGAACAGATGAAGAAAAGGTTAAGCAAGCGCTGAAGACTGAATTCAGTGAAAATGAGCGAGAGACGCTTATGGGCGTATTAGATTCTCTCTTTGGCGAAGTTACGAAAATGGCAGAAAACCCTAAGAATTACTTTTTCAGCAACGAGCAAGAGAAACTGGACAAGTATCTGGCGGAGAGAGACAAAAAAGTTGATTCTACAGACCAATAAGTGTATAATCAAACTGTAGGGTTACTTCAGCGCAGAGTATAGCCGGTGTTATGCACCGGTCTTTTTTTGCTCGTTCAAAGCCAGAGCTTTGGCTACCGTCTTCCAGGGCAGATTCACACATTTGACTCTCATCGGGTGATCCTTCAGTCCCTGAAAGAATAACGCATCACCAATCAGCGATTCGTTAAAGCTCTCCCCTCGCAACATCTTTTCAAAACTCTCTACTATCTCCCGGGCCTCGTCATAAGTCTTGCCTTCGAGAATCTCAGCCATGACTGAAGCCGATGCCTGGCTGATCGCACAGCCCTCGCCCTCAAATCTCACTGCCTGAATCGTGGATTCGCCTTCTTCGAGATGAATGATGATCGAGTCACCGCAAGACGTATTCGATCCTTCTACACTGCATGTAGAGGCCGGCAGAAGTCCTCTGTACATGCTGTTCTTATAGTGATGCATTACGAAGTCGGCATAAAGCTGCTCGAAGTTCACGAGAACCACCTCTCCGCTTTAGTTATTCCCTCAAAAAGCCTTTCGATATCTTCAAGGGTATTATACAGATATAGAGACGCTCTGCATGCCGAAGATACTCCAAGAGCACCCATCTGCAACTGTGCACAGTGATGGCCGCTTCTTACGGCAACGTTCTGGGTTCTACCAAGGAACTCGGCGAGATCATGAGAGTGTATTCTCCTGTGAGAAAACAGCAGTATGGCATGGCTCGATGATGGGCTATGAATAGTTAAGTCAGGTATTTCCGCCAATCTCTCTCTTGCGATATTCGTAAGATAGGAGACGTGATCATTTATCCAATTCATGCCAATCCCTTTGAGATACTTTGTTGCTCCGGCAAGGGAGACCGCACCCGCTATGTTCTGAGTCCCCCCTTCGAGTTTAGAGACCCCCTCCGAGAAAGAGGAATCTTCAACATCAACACGGTTGACCATTCCTCCTCCAAGAACTAAAGGTGAAAGCTCCTCTATTAGGCTCGATCGACCAACAAGGCAACCGATACCGGTTTCGGCAAGCATCTTGTGCCCGGAAAAGACAAGAAAGTCCGTTTTCGATTCTCTGAAATCGAAACTCTCGTGAGGAATTAGTTGAGCTCCGTCGATGACAATAATTCCACCGAGAGAATGGACAATCTCCGTAATCTCCTCAAAGGGAGTCCTGTAACCTGTAGAATTCATCAAGCCACCGATGGAAAAAACGAAAGGTCCTTCGATATCCCGAAGCGACCTATGTAAATCTTCAACCGATAACTCTGCGCCAACGGCGGGCAGAGCCACAAAGTCTAACCCGTTTCTCCGGGCGTAATACTGCCATGGGAGGAAATTGCTGTGATGTTCGATTATTGGAACTACGAAGGTCCCGTACTCACCTGAGGAGGCAAGCGAAGCAGCCAGAAGACTGAGGCTCTCGGTGGCACCTTTTGTGAAGACTACTTCATCTTGGTCAGCCCCGACAAAATGTGCTATTTCTTGTCTGCTGTACTCATAAAGACTGGTAGCCCTTTCCGCAAGAGGATATACCGCCCTGTGAACGTTAGCGTTCTCGGCTTCGTAGAAACTTTTTACAAGATCTATTATGGACGCGGGTTTATGGGTTGTGGCTGCATTGTCCAGATACACTAGAGACGGATGATTACGGAAGATCGGAAAATCTCTTCTAAGGTCTTTCACCCTGGGTTCAGACTTCTTTTGCGAATTCATTTCTTACCACCTCTGTGAAGGTAGGAAAGATCTTGTCGATCTCTTTGAGTACTGGCTCAAAAGTTCCCTGAACAATGAATCGGATCGCCCGTTCTCTGGAAAACCCTCTTGACATTAGATAGAAGACTCTTTGTTCATCTACAGATCCTACGGTCGCTGCATGAGAAGCTTCTACTTCACTTTCTCCAACAAGCAGCGATGGTATCGTATCTGCTCTAGCTTTTTGAGAGAGCATCAAGACGCTGCTGTGTTCACTTGCCTTTGATCCCTTTGCGCCTTTCCTCATGTCCAATGTTCCTCTGAAGACACTTCTCCCGTTGTCAAGGAGAACACCTGATCCGGAAATCATGCCTTCCGAGTTACGCGAAATTGCTTTCACCACATAATGCATATCGAGAACAGTATCTCCGCGAGCAACGAATAGAGGTTCTACAGATGCTTGCGCACCTTCACCTTCGAGGAGAACCATATGGAAAACCGCCATTGAGGCATTTCCTGTACTCGCCTCAACTACTCTTAGCTTAGCGTTCTTCTCCAGAAAGTACAGGTTGTTCGAAAATCCATAACCTCTTTCAGTCATTCTATTTATGTAAAGGACCTCCACAGTGGAATCCTCCTTGATAAGAAACCTGTTGTTCTGGAGAAGCCAGTTACCTGAAGACGTGCTATCTATGACTACCTTTATGGACGAGCCCTTCCCAGAAACAAATAGGTTGTTCATAATTCTTGAGTCCCTACTAAACGGAATCACATATGGTTTGCTTACTCTCTTTCGAGGCGGGACGGAGATCATTGTACCTTCAGAGAAGCAAATGTCTCCAAGCAAGAGAAGTTTTCTGTCAGAACCTTCAAAATCCAGCCTGTCAAGAAGTTCTACTTCGTCACTGCTAAGAGAGATCATGGGTTTTGCATTTGGATCTGTATACTTCGTGCGATGCCTGAGAGAGATGTCAGGCAAGGTCATTCCAGTTAACTTAAACCGCTTCCATAAAGGAAATGACAGTTTCTTGTATTCGGAATACCTGTTGCTAATGAAAGCAGACATCGCAGGCGAAGCCAAATCTGCGGCGAGAAGAAAGTCTCTATCGGCAAAATCCCCAACTGAAACCTCTTCTCTTCTGGGTGGTCTAACCATTTTGTAATTATTGTGAACGAAATCAGTTGTTACTTCCATCGTAGTCACCTCAACCAATACTGCTTTCAATCTCCATATCTATCAATCTATTGAGTTCCACCGCATACTCCACAGGGAACTGGCGCGATACGGGTTCCATAAATCCCCTGACAATCATTGCCTTGGCCTCCGATTCGCTCAGACCACGGCTCATGAGATAATATATTTCATCCTCCCCTAATCTTCCTATTCGCGCCTCGTGGCCGATTTCTGCTGAGTCATTCATTACCTCAATGATCGGAACTGTGTCGGATCTCGAATCGTTATCTATCATCAGCGCCGTACATCGAACTGAAGACCTGCTGTTTTTCGCTCTTGAAGATATTTCTAGTAGACCTCTATAGAAGGCCCAGCCTCCACCCGCACTTATGCTTCTAGCATCTACAAGTGAACTGGTTTCAGGAGCAAGATGGATCACTTTGGATCCAATGTCCATATGCTGACCGGGACCGGCGTAAGTTATTCCAAGATGCTCGGCTCTTGCACCTCTTCCCTTCAAAACGGATGTAGGATACAACATTGTTTTCAGACTTCCAAGAGAGCCCGATATCCATTCGATTGTTCCATCTTCCTCAACGATCGCTCTCTTGGTGTTGAGGTTGAATGTGTTCTTCGACCAGTTCTGAATAGTCGAGTACTTGACCCTGGCTTTGTTCAGAACGAATATCTCTACCATTCCTACGTGGAGGTTCAGATCGTTGAATCTCGGTGCAGAACAGCCCTCAATGAACTGAAGATCAGATCCCTCATCAGCAATGATAAGCGTGTGTTCAAACTGTCCGCTGCCCCCCACATTCATTCTGAAATATGCCTGAAGCGGGAGCGGTACCTTCACCCCTTTGGGAACATATACGAAAGAACCTCCACTCCAGACGGCCCCGTGGAGCGCAGCGTATTTGTGATCGCCAGGTGGAACCGCCTTCATAAAATATCTCCTAACCAATTCCGAATGCTCTTTAACAGCCGTCTCCATATCCAAAAAGACTATGCCTAGACCCTCAAGCTCCCTTCTGATATTCTGATACACTATCTCAGAATCATATTGAGCTCCTACCCCTGCAAACGATTCCCGCTCTGCCTCTGGAATACCTAATCTGTCGAATGTCTCTCTGATCTCCTCAGGCACATCATCCCATGATCTCTTCTTGTCTGCATCGGGACTTAGATAAGAGATTATCCTGCTTAGGTCTAGACTTTCTGTATCAACTCCAAACTCAGGATCTCTCGAAGAGTTGAAGATTCTCAGAGATTCAAGGCGTTTATGAAGCATCCATTCAGGCTCGCTCTTCCTTTTCGAGACATCGATTATTAGGTCTTCCCTGAATCCTCTTTCGCTAACAAACCTGTACCTGGAATCTGAACTAAAATCGAACCTTGTACTGTCGATTAATCCTTCTTTTCGCATCCTCAGGCCCCCTTTGCTGACCCAAAGATCCCCTCGTAGCCATTCTCTTCAACTTCTACTGAAAGCTCCTTACCTCCAGTTATTGTCATCGTTCCATTTACATAGATATGCACATAATCCGGCTCCACATGTTCAAGCAACCTTTTGTAATGTGTGATCAGAATAATCGCGTTCTCCGAGTATCTGAATTCATTGATGGATCGAGCGATGCTCTTGAGTGCATCTATATCCAACCCGGAATCGATTTCGTCAAGGATAGCCAACTTAGGCTTCAAAAAACACATTTGAACTATTTCGGCCTTTTTCTTCTCTCCACCAGAGAAACCTACGTTAAGATACCTATCTATGAGTTCCATCTCCAAACCTATATTATAAGCCAATCTGTCAACTTCCTGACTCATTTTAAGCAAAGGCGTTTTGTTCCCAAAGCTCTGAGAGGCAGCCATGAGAAAACTTCTGAGCTTGACTCCGGATATTTCCTGCGGCTGTTGGAAAGAGAGAAAGATGCCTAGCCTAGCCCTCTCGTCAACAGACAATCTTGATATGTTCTTGTTCATGAACCTCATGGTGCCTTCGGTCACTGTGTATTTTGGGTTGCCCATCAGCACATTTGCAAAGGTGGATTTCCCGCTTCCGTTAGGCCCCATAATGGCATGAATCTCTCCGCTCCTAACGGTTAGGTTCACTCCCTTCAATATCTCTTCATTATTCTCAGCAAGAACAGCGTGAAGATTCCTCACTTCCAGAAGAGTCAAGTCAATCCCTCCAAATCCGTTATTTATTATCTGAATTATAACATATACCGACTATTATAGACGAGATTAAAGAAGAGTACACAAAGTGAGGAAAACAAGTCACAGGATATATAATTAGAGATATGGCGATCTGGGGGTGTCTAATGCTCTATGTGATCTTTGTAGGTGTACTAATGGGTCTAGCCAATCTCATTCCAGGTGTAAGTGGTGGTACAATCGCTCTTCTAGGAGGCATATATGAGCGATTTGTGGATTCAGTCTCATCGCTGACAGCTTTGAGGATCAAGAAGAAAGAGTTCGTATTCCTGATTCAGCTTATCGCGGGCATAGGGATAGGGATCTTCGCTTTCGCAGCTCTAATAGATCTCTCTCTTTCAGTCGTCCCTTCGCTAATGTATGGGATGTTCTCCGGACTCGTTGCTGGAGGAATTCCAGTTGTATTCAGGCGCATTGAAAAAATCGGCGCGACTTCGATTATCTCTTTCGCTGCCGGGGTAGTACTCGTTGTCATAATATCTCTGCTTGGTTCAAGGTCGGTAGAAGGTAGTGTTTCTGATCGCGGTGCTCTTAATCTCGTTTTTGATCTGGTAGCAGGTTTTTTTGGAGCGGCGGCTATGGTCCTTCCCGGACTTAGCGGTGCCTTCATACTTCTACTGCTCGGTGAATACACTAGGGCAATATCTGCTCTCAAGAACCTAGACTTAGTAATCATTGCCTCCATCGGAGTCGGTGTTATTCTTGGCGTGGTCTTCGTAAGCAGACTTCTGAAGTTCTTGATGAAGAGGTGCCGCTGTGCGACTTTCTCCTTCCTTCTTGGCCTTATGCTAGGCTCAATACCCGATCTACTCTCCAGACCGGGGATCAACTTCAATCTGATACAAATAGCGGTGGGAATTCTCTCGGGACTAGCATTCTCATACCTTATAGTAATACTCGAAAAGAGAAATAGAGTAAGAACCTAGCTATTTGCTGTGATTTATCACTACTCTCTGAAGATGCTTATCGCTTTCAAGGAGCTCTCCTATTCCCTTGACAACGCAAGTTCTTGGATCCTCGGAGACTATGGTTTTGATACCGGTCTCCTGAATTATCAAATCCGGTAATCCTCGGATCAAAGAACCACCTCCTGTGAGCACAACGCCTGTATCCATTATGTCGGCAGCGATTTCCGGAGGTGTCTCTTCCAGAATCTGTCTAAGATTAAGAACAATGTCCTGCAAGATCTGAGATATCGCCTCATGAATATCGTCAGAGGTGATTCTAATATTACCCGGAAGACCGTTCAGAGCATCTCTTCCTCTTACCTCAAGCTCGTAGCTTTCCAGAGTGGGAAAAGCCTTCCCGATCTTAATTTTGACGTCCTCTGCAGTCGAGCTGCCAATAAGAAACTTGTACTTGCGCTTGACAAACTTGATTATCGCGTCGTCCATTGCATCTCCGGCAGTTCTCAGAGAACGCGAGACTACTATCCCGCCAAGGCTGATTACGGCAATGTCGGAAGTCCCTCCTCCAATATCCACAACCATATTACCCACTGAATCAAATATGTGAAGGCCTGCTCCGACTGCAGCGACCACAGGTTCAAGAACCAGGTAAACTCTGCTTGCTCCTGCAGCCGTTGTGGCTTCGATAACTGCTCTTCTCTCAACACTTGTAACCTTGGCTGGAACACCGACAACAACCGCCGGTCTGGACAGGGAGAATTTCGTGCGAGTTCGCTTCACAAGTTCCTTGAGAGCCTGTTCTAAAATCTGATAGTCTGCAATAACCCCATCTCGAATTGGCCTTACAGCCTTTATGTCCTTTGGTGTCTTACCGATCATTTCCTTAGCTTCAGAACCAATTGAGATTATCTTTCCCGTCTTCGTTTCAACAGCGATGACCGAAGGCTCATCAATCACTATATCCTTGCCCTTCTGAAAGACCAAGAGAGAAGCGGTTCCCAAATCGATGCCAAGATCACCCTTTTTCATACAAAACCTCCCGCGTTGCAAACATGGTGTGCTCGGTGGGATTTGAACCCACAGTCTCTGGATCCGGAGTCCAGCGCTCTATCCGTTGAGCCACGAGCACTCAATAACCTGCGGACCTTCTGAGTTCAGATCTAACTTCCCATCAAGCTCTTCTCCACAAGCGATTACTATTATATCGTAAGTTGAAAAGTCTATGTCATCAATAAGGTTTACCGGGTTCATTCCTTTTCTCTTGAATGCCAGAAAGATCTGAGGATCTTCGACAAAAACTCCTGGGTCTGTCTCCAGAGAGTCAATACCTTCTATTCGAGCAGATTCTGGTTTGTACAGCAATACCCTGCTATTTGAAGGGATTTCACGAAGATCACGGCAGACGACTCTTCTCTCACGTACTTCCCACCTTCTGGCCGTAATAGAAGACTCATTTCTAAGAATCTGCATTGCACTGAAAACATCCTTTACTTTCGAGAAATCCTGTCCAACTTCTTGAGACATTCTCATCGCCGTCTCTGTAGTTAGAGATTCATCCACCAGAAAGACTGGGCCAGAATAGATGTTCTTCACCTTTTCAGCAAATGAGACTGCTCTCATAGTAGATTCGCTGAATCTGCCAGACATTGAGATTGGTAATCCAATAACAACTATCTCGACTTTCTTCTCCTCTAGTATTCTTGAGAGTGTTTTGCGATAACCTGAGTGATCAACGGTTCTTAGAGGGATTTCTACACCCTCTATCTGTAAAGCAAGGCCGATTCTTGATGTGCCAAAGTCAATGCCAAGTTTTACCATAGAAGGACCTTACCGGGTTTTCGTCACAATGGTTAGTAAGGAGAATCTCGATGTCTGCCTCTTTTAGGAGGCTGACGCTCGCGCAAAGATCTCCAGATGAGACCGCAATTGAAAGCGAGCAACCCAAGAATAAATCTGGTGGAGTAGGGAAGATCTTCGCATTCAAACCTCCGTCCCTAATCAGCGACAGCGCCTTCATAATTTCTTGCCGCGAGACTGTTATCAGAGAATCCAGCACCATGGTGTCAACCAACCTTAAGCACCTCTTCTGCATTTGTAAGACTCCGAAGCAGTCCTCTTGTCGTCATCGTCGAAAGCTTGGTGGCGAACCATCTGGTCATTCTCTTTTCAGCGACTCCCTCTCTGTACCGCAATGTCTTTTTCACCTCAACTGAGTCGAGTTCCGAGCTCGAACTGCTGTACCAGATTCCTTCGTCAGCACTTACAAGCTTCATCTCCTCCAACATAGAAAGAAAGACCTTCGAGATTCCGTCTTCAAAGCTAAGGGCCTTTCTGATATCCCTCTCAGACGCTGGCAGAACATCCTTAAGATCCTGATAAACGGCTTCAAGCTCTTCAACTGTCGGAAAAAGCCTGTCCATTTCACCGGTATTAGAAATCAAGTCGGCCTTGTTGAAAGATAGATTCAAGAACAACTCCGAATCTTCACCGGGTCTGGTCGAAACAGAATCAATAATCTCCAGGAAGTTCCTTGGCGCACTGTAGAATACAATATTCGAGTTACCTAAAGTGACACCAAGTCCGTCGCTAGATGGAGTAGTAATCAGGACCCTGATCTTCTGTCTCTCAACAAGTGAGTATATTACCGACCTCTGAAAGTCCTTCAGCAGATAATTGTAGAAAATCAGTTCTCCATTCTGAAGAGCATGGGATAATCTTGATCCCATAGATTTGGCAAGAGTGACTGTCTTATGTGGGGAATCAACAATCACAGCGACATTCTCACCATGACCGACGATCGACATCACCTGCTCGACCTTCTTTCTGGAGCCTCGGTTGTCGATTATGCCCACCCTTTTGATTGGACTTGGCTTATATACGTGAGATATCCTTCTATCCGATAGAAAATCCTTCAAATCATCATAGTAGACACTTCCTGCAAATCCAGATATTCCTAGGACCTTATCGATGTTTGAGAAAAAACCTTCAAGATCTGGATGGTCCTTGAAAATGCCCGAGAGAATATAAGTAGGTTCGTCGAAAATAATCTCTCCGGCTATTTCAGCAATCTCGTTAAACCTTTCAACGAAGAAGGGCAGAGTGGTGAAAACAACGGGTTCATCCAACCTTCCTCTGTACAGAGAGTTGGCAAAGACTGGTTTTATCGAATCCAGATAGTGCTGCAGAGAATAATAGGTATGTGCAAGCGTGCCGTTTATTGCAGACACAACGAAAGTCTTCTTGCCTTGCTGATAGTTTTTAAGTATTTTGAGAGCGAGAAAAGGGTTCTTCAGTCTGATGTTGCCAAACACTCCCCATGGATTCTTGATACTTACTTCCATGAACTCCGGACACTTATGAGAGAGCTTCTTCTCAAGCTCGCTTATCAGAGCGGATACATCAGTTTTTACCTGCGAACCGGGCTGCTGATTCTTCCAATCTCTTATAAACTCAAAAACGAAATTCTTGTCCCTTACTTCCTCTTCAAAGACTGGATCAATGTAAAGCTTTGCATCCGAAAGAGAGAGTTTGACACTCTGCAGTCCATAAAGGTTCTCGCTCTTAATTGAAGCAACCGCATCCACCTTTAGGAGATTTGGCTTCACATATTTGAAGTCATCAAACATTGAACCCATGTTGTAACCTATCGCAAGCGTCTTTCTATCTCCAGAACGTAGAATCAACTTCACGTGATCGCTGCCGCTGCCAAACATCTTCGCTTTCTCTATGTTAAGTCCCTTTATAAGGAATCTCGGTTCGGGATTTGAGTGGCCAAAGGGTCTCAAGAGCTCCAGTTTATCAAGAATAGCGGATGTAATAGAATCTATAGAGAGGACATCGTCGATGTCTATCTTGAATACCGGCTGCTTTTTCCCATAAAGTCTTATGTAAGCATCGTTTATTGCCGTTCGGAATTCAGTGATGTTCTCCTTGTCTATGCTGAATCCTGCAGCCATCTCATGCCCGCCAAACTCCCTCAAAAGGTGAGAGACTTCGTTAAGGAGACTGATTATGCTTACACCGGCAGGACTTCTTGCGGAACCCTTACCGTCGGAACCGTTGGTAGATATCAAGAAAACCGGCTTGTTGTGAATTGATACAAGTCTGGAGGCAACAATCCCCAGAACTCCAAGGTGCCAGTTATCGCCGTCAACAACAAGCGCATAGTCATCTTTGAAACTGGACGTGCTGTCGATATCTCTTTCAGTCTGGTCGAAGATCTTCGCCTCTATTGTCTGTCTATTCTGATTGTGCTTCAGAAGCCGGCTAGCAGTGTTCATTGCTGAATCCATGTCTTCACTTATTAATAGTTCGAGGGCAACAATAGCTGAATCCATTCTCCCTGCCGCGTTAAGTTTGGGCGCAATCTTGAAGGCAATATCCTGCGCAGTAAGGTTTTCAGACGGGATTCTAAGATACGACAAAAGTGCCTTTAGTCCAAGAAGCGGGCTGCTCTGGATCTTTGCGGTACCTTGCCTGACTATGTAGCGGTTTTCATCTCTCAAGGGTACAATATCCGCTATAGTACCTAGCGCCACGATATCCAGATATTCCTCCGGATCGATAGGACAGTGTAGAGTCTCATTAAGCGCAACAAGCAATTTGAAAGCTACGCCAACTCCAGCAAGTCCCTTAAAGGGATAGTTGTCGTCAGGTCTTTTGGGATTGACTATGGCGTCGGCGGGCGGAAGAATATCCTTCACCTCGTGATGATCGGTTACGACAACATTGAATCCTATTTCCTTTGCATACTTGATCTCCTCAAACGAAGTGACTCCACAGTCAACGGTAATCAGTAGTTTATGGCCCTGTTCTCTTAGATCCTTTATTGCGTCCTTGCTCAAACCGTACCCTTCCTCAAGCCTTAAGGGAATGTAATAACTAACATTGAACCCCATTCTTTTCATTGCAAGATACAGGAGCGCTGTACTGGTTACACCATCGACATCATAATCACCGAAGACAACGATGCTCTCGTTTCTCTCTCTAGTCTCTATTATTGTACGAACTGCAAGCTGCATACCTTCAAGAATGAAGGGATCATGAAGAATCGTCTTATCTGGATTCAGAAACCTCATTGCTTCAACTTCGTCATCAATTCCTCGCGTTACCAGTAATCTTGCCAAAAACACATCGATTCCCATGAATTCGACCAATCTGTTTACGGCCTCATCATCAGGCTTTAGGAGAAGCCACTCCTTTCTCATATAGATCCACCCTCTCTTTTTCTTTTAAAAGATTATAACATCATGCACAATAGCTTGGAGGTGCGTGATACTGGTACCTCAAGAAGGTGTATTGTACAATCTATTTATGAGATTGGATGGCTATGTTTCTAAGTTCTCTGGCTTCAGCAGAAGCCAGAGCAGAAAGATGATAAGAAGTCAAAGAGTAGTCGTTAATGGAAGAGTCGTCGATACCCCGTCTGCAAGTGTTAGCGCGAACGATGAAGTACTTCTGGACGGAAAGCACATAAAAACCTTTGGAATGGTCTACATAGCTCTGAACAAACCTGGAGGTTTTGTCTGCTCAAGAGAGAGAGACGAAGGAGAGAATGTCTTCGACCTGATAGATGAAGTCTTTTCTGCCGAACTGTCCATTGCCGGAAGGCTTGATAAAGACACAACAGGACTTGTAATACTCTCAAACGACGGCGAGTTCATTCACAACGTGATTTCGCCGAACAAGCTGGTCGAGAAGGAGTATTTAGTAGAGACTGTCAATGAGATTACTTCAGATGAGTTCTCACTTCTCTCGCAAGGAGTCTCAATAGGCGATGAAGAGTTTTCTATGCCGGTATCAGTTGAAGAACTAGATTCTTTTCATCTGAGAATTGTACTGACGGAGGGCAGGTATCACGAAGTCAAGAGACTCGTTCTGGCAGTGGGAAACAAGGTGAGAAACCTTCACCGAAACAGGATCGGCGCATATTACCTTCCCGATCGATTGAGCCCCGGAAAGTGGATATACCTATCTGAGACAGACAGAAAAAGAATAACCGGGACTTGAGTCCCGGTTATTCGGGTAACAGGAAAAGACATTAGTCGATTCTTGAAAGGTTGAAGGAGAGATTGTGATCTCCCTTGCCAAAGTATCTATATGTAACCGACACGCGATATCCGTCCAGAACAAGCACTACTTCATAATATCCTGGATCAAGTTCAACTACCCTGTTTGATCTACCATAATCTTTTCCGTTAATGAAGATTCTCGCATTGCTCGGATCAGAGGAAATTGTAATCCTGGCAACCGGCCTTTCTTCAATCAGAGTGATTTTCGTCGATGAACTGGTTCCGGCAGCGAGATTGACATCTTTGCTGTCCGTTATATAGCCAGACTTCTCTACTCTGATCGTATGCCTCCCCGCATCAAGATCAACGGATAGTGGAGATCTGCCCACATAAACGTCATCTACAAAAACCGATGCATTTGTCGGCTCTGTTTCTACTGTCAGTCTTGCCTTCTTTGCATAAAGAGTGGCACTTACTTGTCTATCACTAGCAAGTGTTACATTAGTAGAGAAATCTTCATAGCCATCTGCGGTTACTCTGATGGCGTAAGATCCCTCCCTCAAGGTAAGAGTAAGCGGGGTTCTGCCTTGATATGTTCCGTTTATGTACACAAGGGCGTTGGAAGGTGAACTCGTTACGCTCAATCTGTACTCTTTCACTTGAGGAGTCAAGGTAATGGATTTCGAAATCGAGCGATCAAGAATGAAGTTTTCAGTGTATGTCTCGTATCCCGATCTCTCAATTCTCAAGTTCTTTGTTCCGCCTTCCAGAGTCACATTCAACGGGGATCTGCCAATGTAAGCGTTATTCACATAAATATCTGCCCCTGAAGGACTCGTTATTACCGACAGTTGATAATTCTGAACCATAGAAGTCAGAGTGATAGACTTGGAAATGTTACGATTCAGGACAAAAGTCTCTGTGTATGTCTGATATCCAGCCTTAGAAACGCTGATACTCTTCGTGCCTTCTTCCAAGGTGACATTCAGGGGTGTTCTTCCTACAAGCTTGCCATCAATATGCACAGTTGCATCGCTTGGATTTGTGACAAGAGAGAATTGATACTCTTTTGCTAACTTCTGCAAATCAAGTCTTACATCCAGCGTTCTCCCACTTTCGATAGTGAACTGCCTCGTTTCTGTCCTGTACCCGCTCATATACGCAGTAACAATATGATTGCCCACGTCGAGGTCAATGTTTATCGGACTGGTACCTATCATTTTACCGTCAACATAAATTGTTGCGTTTGAAGGAGTTGTTGTTATCCTCGCTCGTCCTGTGCTGGGCATCACGTCGAGATAGAACCAAGCAGTGGAAACGGCATACTCCTGCTTATCAATAACAGGTATTACTTTTAAAACTACGAAGTCCTCCGCCCCTGAACTGGCCTTGGGGAAGATATCTCCTGCCTCAGCTCTCACCATCAAATCGTCAAGAAATCCAAGGGAAGACGTCGATGCAACAATCTGAAAGATCTCCTTTCCTCCACCTGTCTCACTCGTCAACTGAAGACGGTATCTCGTCGTGGCGTTCTCCGTTGGAAGAGTGTAGGTCACTCCAGCCTTGACGAAATTGCTGCGATCATAACCGTTAGGGAATATCAGCTGGATTTCTCCATTTGGTGTGATATCGTATATCGCTATATATGCATCTTTATTGACTTTGAAGTAAGTCTTAACCTCTTCGCCTGAATAGTAAAGAGAACCGTTATCTCTGTCAAGCCAAATGGAAACCTCCAGCCCCCCCTGCGGCTGCTCCGGTACAATAATTACCTTCTGCATGTCATAAGTTACAATCCCAAATAGTGATACTGCCAAGAAAAAACTGAGAATAACCAGTATTGTTTTCTTCATAGACTATCCCTCCCATATCAGATACTAATTAGACTTGTCTTCATCAGACACGTTCAACAAGTTGTTAGCGATGTCCCTTGATCTATTATACTTTTTGATGATCGCGATTATTAGAAGTGAAAGCACTGTACCGAAGATTAAACCATACGCACTTCTCAGCAGGCCTGTCCACAGAGGAACAGTAGCGTGGCAGAAGGTATTAACTATAGATACAGTTACAAGTGATCCACCTGCAGCAATTATCGGTCCGAGTTTCCCTTTGAGATCAAAAGAGAAGTGAATCATCACTGCCAGAAGCGGATATGCGAGCAATTCCTTGAAACGCGGACGGACTATGAGGACGTTGTCAAGATAGTCTCGCATTGTTCTTTCCACATCAAGCACAAAAGAGAAGTTCCCGCTTCTAAGGATGTAATAGACGGCTACCAGCCCTGCAAGAAGAACGACAAGTATATCTCCCCTAGAAACCTTTTTCGAAACGCTTCTACCAAAACCAGTGACAAAAAGCCAGAAGGGGAGGGCTACCAATGAGATCTTCACGCCTCTGAAGAGCTCCAGTCCATTCTGATAGGAGGCACCTACCATCGAGGCGTTGATTGCTATTCCGAGGAAAATCGAGAAGGAAAAGAAAAGAAGGAGACCCTTGATCACCCCGGTTTTCAAGGAAGAAACCCTCCGATATATGGCAAACTCACCGAAGACAGCGGCCGCGGGAAGACCAACAGTTGGAAACAACACGAACAACGCTGTGACAACAGCTGCAAGCAAAGGACTGACAGATAACAGGAGAACAAACACAAACAGGGATGCCAGCAAGGCGAACCTGGATGAACCAGTCCTTGGAGAAACTAATTCGGTCGAAGCGAATCCCATTCCGTCGAGTACTCCATAAACTTGAGATACCAGCTCATCATAGTCAAAATCATTGTCGGGAGTCAAAAAGAGAAGTGCATCAATGCTCCTTTCCCTGACAGCTCTAAGGTACCTGGTCACTGCCTTGTCAACATCATAGTTTGGATACTCTTTCTTCTTCAGATTGTGCACTCGAAACACCAGAGATTTGTTCTCCCTTGCCCTCAGCACATCAAGGACATAATGGCCTCTTTCGTCAAACTCCATGTATCCCGTGTATGCGAAGTGATTGTCAAGAATCGATGCAAGCTCCGAGACTGTGTAAGGGGAGACTCCAGTAAGGATCATCGGGATCTGCAGAGCCAATATCTCCTCCAGCCTATGCCAGTCGTCTCTCAGATCCACCAGAATAACCGAAGACTCCAAATTCGAGACGTTCTCCAGATCTTCCACGTAAACCAGCTGCTTTGAAGGGACTGCGTCTACCGCCTTCTCTGTAATTACCACAGCATCGTTGTAGTTGAAATCCAGGGAAACTCTCCAGGGAATGTAGAACAAAGACAGAAGCAATCCGGAAATGAAGGCAACAACGACTATACCGTTGCCGAGTCTTAGTGCGCTCTTCTGTTTTTCGTTTCTTCGTCTTCTCTGAGGCTTTCTAGGTCTAACGGGAACTTCCGCCAATACTTGTCTCTCCTCCCAATCAGAAGATAAAGAAATAATACTACACCGATGAGAAATGGAGAATACGGAAGCAAGAAGATAAGTCTCCACTTTAGAATCATAGACCCTAGACTCGATCCAAAAACCTTCGAAAAGGCTGCACTCATATCCCCTTCTTGTAAGAACTCTTCTGCGACGCTCGTCAGATCAATATATGAATGCCTCTCCAGAATGTATCCAGCGAAGCTCGAAACAGCTCCATAGAAAACAGATTGGTCATCCTTATCAGGGTACCTTCTGTCAAACTCTGTGAAATCATAGAAGGCAACTCTGAGTATCGGAATTCTCGTCCTCGAATGAAGACTCTGAAAGCCTTCCGCCATTAATTCATGGTACCATACAGGAATCTCATTAGGAGTGAAGCCGATGCTCCTAAGGTACTCAAAGAAATAGACATGTGCGAGTTCATGTCTTGCGACTCCGGATCTATAGGAAGTCGTGTAAAGAAAGATCTGGTAGATTCCATTATCATCAATTGCTGCTGGCTGCTCATGGCCTTCGCCTTTGAGAATCGTAAGATTATACTTGACCGAAAAGCCGTATATCTGTGAGAGTTCAGCGTTTGCTTCTTCAATCTCTCTCCTGATCTCCACTTGACTGAATGCGTAGATCGAAATGAGAATGACCGTCAAAAGCAGAAGGGCTGACTTCATTTGAGTTTGACCAACACCTTCTCAAGGTCGTCGGGAAGTCCCGAAAGAATCTCGATCGTCTTTCCACCTTCCCAAATAAAGGAGAGTCTCGAACAGTGCAAGAAGTATCTTCTGAGCCCGGTCTCTTTCTTGAACTCCCTGTTGAACAATCTGTCTCCATAGACATCGTCCCCAACAACTGGATACCCGGCTTCGCTCAGCTGACGACGTATCTGGTGCTTCTTCCCTGTGTGAAGATCTATCCACAATAGTGAAACCGAGGCAAAACTCTTTTCAATTCTGAACGTCAATGACTCAGTGTGTTTCTCTCTCTCGGAAACAAGTCTTCCTTTAGCTTCCGGCACTCCTTTCACAAGCGTGTGGTAACCCTTTTCCATTCCTCGCAGCCTAAACAGTGATGACAACTCTCTAGCCGACTCTGGAGATTTGGCGAAGACTATCACTCCTGAGGTATGCTTATCGAGCCGGTGGACGGGCCGCGGCAAGAAACCTCTTGCCTCTCCATATGCCATGAGTCCCTCGACCAACGTTACAATCTGGATGCCTTTTCCGGGATGAACGGATATCCCCGCCGGTTTGTCGACCGCGATTATTGAATCGTCTTCGAATAGTATCTTAAGGGGAATCTCGTGAGGAATCAGTTCACGCGATTCTCTAAGACGCTTCAGTCTTGAAGGATCTCCAGAAAAAGCTACTCGAACTAAATCTCCTATCTCAAGCCTGAAGGAGCCATCCTTGACTTTCTTCTCATTGACTTTCACATTTCCCTTTCTCAGCAACTTGTAGATAGATGACAACTTCAGGTCTGAGAGCTCCCTTCTCAAGAACCTGTCTAATCTCTCATAGAAGTTTTCTTTTGATACTCTGAATTCTCTATCTATCGATACCACTCCACTCAACATTAAGGGGGCCTTAAGCCCCCTTGAAAGACTCAGTCTTCAACTCCCAGACCTTTGCTGATACTTTCCACAATATCTCCCACCGTAGAGATGCTCTCAATCTGCTCATCTTCGACCTTAAAATCGAATTCATCTTCAAATGCCATCACCAGGTCGACCAGATCGAGAGAATCGGCTCCGAGATCCTCTGTCAAACTGGAATCCATAGCGATTTCATCTTCTTCGACTCCAAGTTTCTCGGAAATTATGTTCTTCACTCTGTCGAAAACTTCATCGGCCGTCAAAGGATTTCCTCCCTTCGAATTCTGAAAATCGGAACAATTATATTAACCGAGAGCTTCAAAGTCAAACGGCTCTCGATTCCCAAAAGCATTCATTATTATATAATAATTTGAATGGCTTTACTTTCGGAGGTTTTCTATGAATATATTCGAAGTGATGAAAGAAGAGGTAACTGAACGAATCAAAATGACTCCAAAGGCGGCACTAATTCTCGGATCCGGCCTTGGCTATCTGACGGAACACTTCTCCGAACCAATAGCAATAGAGTATTCTGAAATTCCGGGATTTCCTAAAACAACCGTTGAAGGTCATTCTGGAAGATTGGTCTTCGGATACTTTCATGGTCTTCCCGTTGTAGCAATGGAGGGACGATTTCACTACTACGAGGGTCATAACATCAGAGATGTCACTTCTCCGGTGTATTTGTTCAAGGAGCTCGGAATAGAACATCTGCTGATTACGAATGCTGCGGGGGGCATAAATAGAAGCTTCTCTCCAGGAGATATCGTCGCAGTGACTGATGTAGTGAATTTCGGCTTTCGAAATCCTCTCAGGGGAGTCAATTACGAGCAATATGGCGTGAGATTTCCAGATATGTCGGAAATCGTAGACAGTCTCTGGCTGGCGGACTTGAAAACCCGTCTTCAAAACACGGGGATAGAATTGAAGGAGGGAACTTATTGTTGGGCTCTTGGTCCAAATTATGAGACTCCGGCAGAGATAAGGGCCTTTGAGTTTTTCGGAGCAGATCTCGTTGGAATGTCGACAGTACCAGAAGTAATCGCTGCCAGGCACTGCGGTATCAAGCTTCTTGTTCTATCCTGCGTTACGAATATGGCATCGGGAATCCTGAAGGAGAAACTCTCCCATGCCGATGTTGTTAGCACGGCCAGAAGAATCAGACCAAAGTTCAGTTCTATAGTTCGATACGCCATCGAATCATTGTTGGAGAGCAAATGATGATCAGAAAAGCAAGCAGTGTTGTCTCATGTATCCAAAAAGCTGAAAACATCCTTGTAGCTGGCCACATAATGCCCGACGGAGACTGCATTTCTTCCGTGGTCTCGCTTTCGGTGGGTATTGAAAGATTCGGGAAGAAAGGCACACCCGCAATTGATTGGAAAATTTCACCGAACTTCAAAGTCTTTCCCTGGATAGAAAGGATCAAAGGTTTTGACGAGGAGATTCCTAAGCCAGACTTGATTATCGTGGTTGACGCATCATCACCGGACAGAATCGGAAGGTTTGAAAACTTCCTCAGAATGGGAGTTCCTTCGATAGTGATCGATCACCATGCAACAAACACATACTTCGCAAACGAATGCTGGGTAGACCCTTCATACTCGTCGACAGCTCAAATGATTCTCGATCTTCTGAGGCTTATGGATATTGAATATGACAGGGATCTTGCGTTGATGAATTACTTAGGGATTGCAACAGACACGGGATTCTTCAGATACTCAAACGTGGACAGCTCGGTATTTCAAGCTGCTGCTGAGCTTGTTAGTTTGGGAGCCGATCCCGATTTCGTGGCAACAGCGATTCTCGAGACCCGAAAGATTGAGGAGCTGTTTCTTGAAAGAGATGCTATTGATAACATCACGCTGCTTTCAAACAACAGATTTGCTTACTCATATCTGACACTGGCTGATTTTGAAAAGTATTCACTTACAGACGATGATTTCACGGGTTTCGTTGGAGAATTGAGATCAGTAGAGAGCGTAGAAGTAGCTCTTTTTGCTTCAGAAGCCCGTTCAGGTGAGGCACACGTTTCACTTAGATCGAAGAAATACTTCGATGTCAGTGAGATTGCCGTTGCATTTGGCGGTGGAGGTCACCAGAAAGCTTCCGGCTTCACCCTCAAATACGAAGGTGACCTTAAGAGCGCGCTTTCCGAAGCAGTTCAAATGATTGACTCTCGACTGCAAAATGAAAGGACTTAAGCAATCAGCCTCGCCAGTAGCTGAATGAACTGCGTTATCGGCCACATTACTAGCTGTATTATGCCCATAAGTGAAAGCACTAGAAGTGTAAGTATTCCGTACAGTTCATATTTCACCAGCCAATTGACCTGGTTCTCCGGAACAATCATTGTAACAATGTTTGCTCCGTCAAGAGGCGGAATTGGAATTAGGTTGAACAAGGCTGTATTGAGATCAATTACCATCATCCAGTACACTACATCGGCGATGTAGCTCAATGGAAATGAATTGACGGCTTCCGGCATAAACGTGGAGTACTGGTGGAGACCCGAAAGGTAGAAAACTAGACCGGCAATAAGACCGATCGAGAAATTGGCAATAGAACCAGAAATCGCCGTGAGTATACCCTTGAAATATCCGGCTTTTCTCAGCTTCCAGTAGTTCACAGGGAAAGGTCGAGACCAGCCGAATTTGAAGAAGTAGTACATGAGCAGACCTACAGGGTCTATCCTTCTTATGAATCCGGGTCCTCCCCATTCGGGTTTCACCGCGTCGAATCTCTTCGCGGTTATGAAACGAGAGTACTCGTGAGAGATTATGGCCACCGCTATGGCAGGGGTGAGGCTGAAGAAGTTTCTCATCATCTCAAGCATCATTATTCTCCCTTCCAGAGAGAACTACGGTTATCTCCCCTTTTGGCTCGGTCGCCTTGAATCTCTCGACTACGTCAGAAAGACTGCCGAAATAACTCTCTTGAAAGAGTTTAGTCATCTCTCTCCCAACGAAGACCTCCCTATCGCCAACTATCTCAAGAAGCTCTCCTAAGGTATCTACGAGCCGAAATGGAGACTCGAAGAAGACGATGACGCCGTCTCCATAAAGACCCTGAGCAATCTTCCTGAAAACCCTTCTGCGATTCTTGCCTCTTGGCAGAAACCCAAGAAAAGTGAAGTGAGTCCCCGGAAAGCCGCTTATCGCGAGCCCACATGAAACAGCACATGGGCCGGGCGCAACATCCACTTCGAAGCCTCTCTCACGACAAGTTTTGACGACATGAGCTCCCGGGTCCGAGATCACAGGCATACCGGCATCACTTGAAAGCGCTATTTGCTCTCCCTTGCTCAGACGATCAATTATTAACGGAACTCTCTCGTCCTGATTATGCATGTTCAGAGACAGAACAACCTTCTTATCTATTCCCATAGAAGAAAGCAAAGACCTCATCCTTCTAGTGTCTTCGGCGAGAATCAGGTCTGCCTCTTCCAGAATTTTCTTTCCTCTTATGGTCATATCCTCTAGATTTCCTATAGGTGTTCCCACAATCCAAAGCTTCCCTTTTTCAGCAGTCACTTTGAACCTCCCAAAGGAGACTTTGAAGCCATTCCGCACCTTCTCGGAAACCCATCTGGGGTCTCTCTCTTCTTTGCATAGACTATCATGAACCGGATAGATCCGTCTGATAGACAGTACTCCTTCTCCTGCAACAGGCCAAGACCTAGTTTCTCTTCAGCAACGCGCGAGAATACCCTCTCCTCACACCATCCCGGTCCTTTGTAAAGATATACGATGCCTCCGGTTTTCACAAGAGGAGTTGCCAGTTCCAAAGAAGTATCACATCTGGCGACAGCTCTCATGAACGCAGCATCGAACTTCTCTCTTTCTTCCAGCGCCAATTCCTCCGCTCTTGCTGTTTTCACAACGACGTTCTTCAGTTCCAGCTCATGGGCAAATCTCTCTATCTCCTTTGTCTTCTTCGCAATAGAGTCTACCAACACCCATTCCGCTTCTGGAAAGGCAATTGCCAAGACAAGACCGGGAATCCCGCCGCCACTTCCAATATCCACGAAGCGACCCCTAAATGTTGAACCGCAGAATGGTTTTAGAGAATCCTCCACGTGTACAATCGTAGCTCTCTCGAAGTCCCTAACAGACGTAAGGTTGTGTTGAGAAGATGTTATTAGCTCCAGAAGCCTTGTTAGTTTGATGCGACTAGGCGAGTCGATCTGCTCATTCAGGAAACACATGTGCTATTCCTTTTCTATGCAAGCGTAAGCCTCGTGATTATGAATTGACTCCTGGCTTATTACTTCGATTCTATACCAATCGATGCGGTCATCTTCTTGCAGAAACAGAACTACCTCCCGAGAAAGGTCTTCAACAAATCGGGGGTTATCGAAAGAGTGTTCGGTAATGTATTTCTCGTCTTCTCTCTTGAGAAGAGAGAAGATCGGAGCGCTCGCAGATTTCTCGACATACTCGATTATCTCTTCTATCCATACGAGCGAGTTCATTCGAACGGAAACGAACACCTCGGCTCTCTGATTGTGAGCTCCTCTATCGCTGATTTCTTTAGAACAGGGACAGACAGTCATCACCGGAACCTTAACTCCGAGCACAAAATCGAACTCTCCATCCTTCGTTGTGGAAAACGAACAGCCAAACGAGCTGAAACTCTCACTGCCGCTTATAGGCGCCTTCTTTCTTATGAAGTATGGAAATTGCACCTTGATGTGCGCAACATCTGCCCTAAGTGAATCTCTAATGTCGTTCAGAATCGATTCCATGTTTCTCGGCGTGATTTTCTTGTGATGTCTTTCAAGAACCTCAACGAATCTCGACATATGTGTGCCTCGAAAATCCGTCGGGAGATCCACAAAGAGATCGAAATTGCCTACCGTATGCTGTGTTCCAAATTCCCTATCCAAAACCACGATGGGATATTCAATTGACTTTATCCCGACCATGTTGATTCTGATGTTTCTCTTGTCTCTCTCATTCTGTACGTCTCTCAAGATCAACACCCCTTGAATCTGCTCTTTCGAAGAGGTATAATCAGCTAAGTGGAGGCGTATCCTAATTGGCTAAGGAGCCGGTCTTGAAAATCGGTGGGGTTGACGCCCCTTGTGGGTTCGAGTCCCACCGCCTCCGCCAGAACCGGGGATTCCCCGGTTATTTTCTTAATGGCCCAAAATCAGATAATGGCCATATTGTGAGCATAGGACTCCCAATTATAGCTTCCTCTGGCACAAAACCGAAATACCTGCTGTCAAAGCTGTTGGTAGAGTTATCCCCCATCATGAATCTAAACCCTTCCGGAACAATAACCTTTACTTCTCCCGTTGCAGGATCTTGCCGAATATACTTTTCCAGACCGAGCGGTTCCAACACCGTATCGTAGAACTCCGCGTACTCAATAAGCCCCTTGTATGCCTGATACAGTCTGTAATATGGTGAAAACCTCACCGAAGGGTCATCCGGGTGAGCCAACCCAAAGAAGAACATCGGATCATAAAAGACCCCTTCCCTGACATAACGCCTTTCCTCCAGCGAAGGAGGAATGTCTCCATTAACGTACAGCTGGTAAACTGGATTAGCCGCAGTATAGTCCGGAGCCCTCTTGAGTTCAAGAACATCACCGGGCTTTCCAACCAACCGCTTCACGTATTTCACGTGGCCCCTGTATTCTGCGGGTGCGAAGAAATCCATAAACTTGTCGAAGGCCCTGAGATACTTCTGAGACTCGATGTCTACGTAAGGTGTCCAGAATACGACGATATCTCCGTAATCAGGCTGTCTGTATTCGTATGTAATCTTCTCCACAAATAACCTGGCGGGAGGATTTATGGTAGGTATCATAGAACCCGTCGGAACTAGCATAGTCTCAAAAACAAACAGACGAATTATCGTTCCAAAGACAATCGCGTAAAGAATCGCCTTTCCCCACTCCTTCACTTCGTGGAGAAAGCGCGATCCTTTTTTGTCAGAGGCCTTTTCCGACTTCTTAGCAGACACTAGGCCTCAGTCCCTTTTCTCTTTTATCTTTACCTTACCCTGCACGTCTCTAATGTAGTAGATCTTCGCTCTCCTAACTTTTCCTCTTCTCAGAACCTCAATCTTTTCAAGAGAAGGACTTGTAAATGGGAAAATCCTCTCTACTCCAACTCCTGCAGCCCCCACTCTTCTAACAGTAAACGACTTGCCCGTTCCACTGCCCCTGATGCCCATAACAATACCTTCAAAGGCCTGTATCCTTTCCTTGTTCCCTTCTCTTATTCTTACGCTTACCCGTACAGTATCGCCCGGGCCAATCTGTGGAAGATCTTCTCTCAAATGTTCGTTTTCCAGAGATCTTATGTACTGATCCATCTTAATCCCTCCTAACTTCTATTGTATCCTCGTGAATTAATCTGTCTAATATTATCGCAACCGCCGCCCTGACCGAGAGATGATTGAAATCCGAATCTGCTCTCAGCGGCTCAAGCGAATAGTCGCAAGTCTTCTCAATTTCCTTGGGCAAGCCCCAACTTGTTCCAAAAAGAAGAAGATGAGGTTTCTCACTTGATATGATAACCTTCCTCATTTCCTCATAAGTTAGTCTGTCTATTCCCTTCTTGGCCGAAGTGAATATAAGAACCGGTTTCTTACCCTCAATCCTATCGATTTCTTCAATAACGTCTTCGATGTACGACGCCCTCTTAACAACAGTAAGGGCCTCACTTCTACTAGGATTGTACTCTCTTCCGAACTCCTCAAGCCAGTAATTAAGAACATTATCTACTATTTCTCTCTGCGCGGGAAGATTGCTCACTACGAAGTAGCCCTTGATGTTGTACGTTCTGCATGTTCGGGCAATATCGTGCACATCGAGATTAGTAACCGCGCTGGAAACGATATTTCCATGCCTACCCAAAACTGGGTAGTGAATTAGAGCAAGGTATATGTTATTCAGCATCTCTTTTCAGCTCCTTGAAGAGCGCAAGCAAGGCCTTCTTATCCGTCAAATCGAAATCATGCTTCAAAAAGACATCCGGTCTTCTCTCCATAGTCCTCTTCAAACTCTCGATCCTTCTGTAAATCTCTATCATCTCATGATTCCCGCTAAGGAGCTCGTCGGGCACCTTCATACCGTTCAGTTCTCTCGGTCTTGTGTAATGAGGATGATCAAGGAGTTCAGAGAAGAATGAATCGTTTATCACCGACTCCATATCTCCCACCACACCGGGCACAAATCTTGAGATAGCCTCTATCATGAGCATTGCAGGAACTTCTCCACCGCTAAGTACGAAGTCTCCCACCGAAAGCTCTTCGTCAACTACATTCATAACTCTTTCGTCTATTCCCTCATATCGACCACAGATGAAGGCAATACTTTCTAACCTACTTAGTTCCTGAGCCTTGTTATTGTCAAAGACCTTACCCTGAGGAGATGCATAGATTACGTAGGGTTTGGTTCCTTCGTCGGACAGACTCTCAACTGCCTTCAGAATTGGTTCGGCCTTCATTACTAGACCGCTTCCCCCTCCAAAAGGGTAGTCGTCGGTGGTCCTGTGACGATCCTCCGTGAAATCTCTTATATCGATGGCTCTAAAGAATATAATCTCTCTTTCTATTGCTCGCGATATGACTCCCCAGCTGAAAACCGTTTCAAAGAGCCGTGGGAAGATCGTCAAGACGTCGATTCTCATCCAGACTTAACCTCTTCAAATTCCATAGTCTTCGCAACTATAGTCTTCCCATCTACATTCAACTCGACAATGTAATCCTTTATTAGAGGTATCAGCTCTTCCTTCACGGTTAAGTCCTTCTGATCTCGAACAACAACCATAACATCGTTTGCGCCGGTGTCGATGATGTCGTTCACCATACCAATAAGTCGACCTTTTTCATCGTAGACACTGCAACCAAGAATCTGGAAGTAGTAATACTCTCCTTCTCCAAGTTCAGGCAAGGCCTGCCTTTCGATATATATGTGGAAGCCCGCAAACCTCTCTGCCTGAACCATCGAGTCAACACCGTCAAAGTGTACAATCCATCCCTTCGCTGCTTTCCTGACTCCGTCTAAAGATACTCTAAGCTGAGATCCCGTTTTCTCGTTGTACAGTAAGACATCCTCGATACCTCTGAACACTTCTTCGTCTTCTAGAGAAATCTTGGCCTTCATCTCGCCCCGAAGACCGTGTGGCTTGACTATCCTTCCCACAGGGATCATGTCCTCAGAAAGGCCGCCTCTCAAATCGCTCATCGAACCACCTTTAGGATGAAACTCTCCTTCGACGAGCCTGCGAGAGCATTGAGAAGAACATTCACTGACTTTATGGTTCTGCCATCTTTTCCGATTATCTGGCCGACATCTTCTTCTGCAGCACTTATTTCAAAGACCGTGTTTCCGTTTTCGTCAGTTGTCTGATCTACGGCAATCTGATCAGGGTTTCTAACTATTCCCTTCAGAATATGTTCAAGCACTTCCTTCATTACTCCGTTTTCTCTCCTGACTCTTTTACGAGTTTGAGTTCATGAACCTTCTTCATAACTCCAAACTTTGCGAGAATAGATCTCGCGGTTTCCGTTGGCTGCGCACCCTTCATAATCCATTCTACAGCCTTGTCGACATCAACACTCATGATTCCCGGATCCCTTATGGGATCATAGAAACCTAGAGAGTCAATATATGCTCCGTCTCTACGTTTCTGAGAATCTACCACGACAAGCCTGTAAAACGGCCTGTTTCTTCTACCCATTCTTGTTAGCCTTATTCTTACCATTCTTTGCGTACACCTCCTGATTCTTTACTATCTAAAATGGAAATCCTTTCATACTTTTGAACAGCTTTCCCTTCTTTCCAAACTGCTTCATCATGCTTCTCATCTGATCATATGACTTCAAGAGCTTGTTCACATCCTGGATAGTCGTACCGCTGCCTCTTGCAACCCTTTGTTTTCTTGAGTAGTTCAGAAGCTTGGGGTTTCTCCTCTCTTTCGAGGTCATTGAGCTTATAATCGCTTCCGTTCGCTTCATGCTTTTCTCGCTTCCCGCAAGATCCACGTCTTTGGGTGCTCCGGGAATCATTTCCATGATGTCTGCTATGGAACCCAGCTTCTTCACTTCCTTAAGCTGGTTTAGAAAGTCCTCAAGATCGAACTTGTTCTTGAGAAACTTCTCTTCCATCTCTTTTGCCTTTTCCTCGTCTATGTTCAACTGCAGTTTATCTATTAGTGATAGTACGTCTCCCATGCCAAGTATTCGACCGGTCACTCTGTCTGGATAGAAAGTCTCAATCCCATCGGGCTTCTCGGAAATCCCTATGAACTTGACCGGTTTGCCCGTCACATGCCGTATCGATAGAATCACTCCGCCTCTGGCATCTCCATCTAGCTTCGTCACAACGAACCCCGACAGCTCAAGCGCTTCATTAAATGCCTTTGCAGAATTCACTGCATCCTGACCAGTCATCGCGTCAACAACCATTAGGATCTCGTCGGGCTTGACCGTGGCAACGATCTCTCTGAGTTCACTCATCATTGTTTCATCTATATGAAGCCGTCCGGCCGTATCTAGAATTACCACATCGTTAATATTCTTTACTGCCTGCTGAACCGCTTCCTTAGCAATTCTCACCGGATTCTTTCTTTCGCCGGTGAAAACGGGCAAATCTATCTGCTTTCCGAGCTGAATAAGCTGATCAATAGCAGCCGGTCTGTAAACATCTGCTGCAACAAGGAGAGGTTTCTTGCCTTCCTTTCTCAGTAGAGCACCGAGCTTGGCAGTAGTCGTCGTCTTTCCGCTGCCCTGAAGACCTACCATCATGATTATGGCAGGCTGACTAGAAAGCCTCAACGGAACCGACTTCTCACCAAGCATCTTGATCAGCTCATCCCTAACGATCTTTATGAACTGTTGATCCGGTGTGAAAGACTTCAGCACCTCTTCACCAAGAGCCTTTTCTGTTACCCCTCCTATAAACTCTTTGACAACCTTGTAGTTGACATCGGCTTCTAGGAGCGACAGCTTAACTTGCTTAACGGCGTCTTCTATATTCTTTTCCGAGATCCTTCCTTTTCCACTCAGCAGCTTAAATGCTCTGCCAAGTTTGTCCTGGAGATTCTCAAACATCTAAACACCTCCGCAGCCTGAAAAGTATACAACGGGCCGGCGCAAGAATGTTGAACTTATCTGAACAACAACTGCGATTATCATCTACTTATATTAATTTTTAATTACCACACTAATATCAATATACTTAATTCACCTATATACTTGCAAATAATTTCTTAAGCAATGCTATCAACCGCCAAATGGCGAAGAGGCTAAACATTCTTCTAAAGAAGATTATGGCATCGAAGCGGCGCGTGCTATCTAGTCAGATGAATTAAGTTCTCTGTAACAATCCCTGCAGACGGCTATATATTTCTCCATTCCACCCACATCTATCTCACTATCTATCGAACCCGAAATCCTGTGCGTAACGGTTGCATTGTACTCGCCACACCTGTGGCATACGGCCTTCTTTTTGACGACTTCATCTGCAGCCGCCATCAAACTTGCAGTGACGGTAAAAGGCCTGTGTTTGAAACTGAGATCTAACCCCACACAGAAGACATCAATCCCGCTAAATACTATCTCTTCCACTACCTCTAGCAGACTTTGATCGAAAAAGTTAGTCTCATCTATGAAAATCGCGTCGAGCTTCTCCTTTTCCAGTGAAACGATTTCTCGGATTTTTGAAGAGTCTTCCACGTTAATGGCCTCTGCCATCTGTCCCGAGTGACTAACCACATGATTAGAGGAGTATCTGTTATCAATTATCGGCTTGAAAACCTTTATTCTCTTTCTTCCAAGTGTATATATCTCTATCATGGATAGAAGTGTCGAAGTCTTCCCGGAATACATTGGTCCCGCAACAACTGTTAGTTTCCCAGACATATGCTCAACCCCTTATAGAGTTATCAATGACGGCTCTCTTATGAAGCACGAACTGCTCTAGCGATCGTTCCTGATAGCAGAACTCGCTGCTGATCTCAACGGCCTCTCTTATGGCGCCATCGATGGTCCTTCCTGCAAGAATCATGATCGACAAGATCGCTCCAAACAAATCTCCGCTGCCGAAACGACTCTCACCGATTCTACGGGGTTTGTAATCATGTCCCCCGTAAGAGGCTCCTTTTGACGATGCCTTAGTAATCACTCTCTTGTCTTTCTTGTCAAAGGCCATATAATCATTGGCGAGAATAAGGTCGTACAACGAAAGTCCTCCGTTCCCCCTATATTCGTGCCCAGGAGAAGGATCGAGCACCTTTAAACGAGACTTAATGGCGCTCACCGTCGCAGCAGCCGACTGGCCTATCTCTAGAGTACTGTAAATAAGATCAAACTCCTCTTTTAGCAAAATGCCGATCAGCTCTTCTTCAATACCGACTATCGACGGCTTTTCCACGGCGAGAACTTCATTCTTCCTAAAAAGAAACTTTCCTCTTGAACACTCTGATCTAATTGGGATAGACTTGAACTCCCATTGGCTCGATTCACCAGGGCCAAAACAGCTCAGAAAAAGGACATCAACACCAAACAAGGAAAGGCAGTTTGCCACATTGAAGCCCGATCCTCCAGTAGCCTGGATTATTCTGGCATTGTGTCCACTGCCTGAGACCTCAATATCCTCTAGATATCCGCCGACAACAAGAGCCCGAGCCCTACTTCGTTCTGTAGAGTCTGTCACCTGCATCTCCTAATCCAGGAATGATATAGGCATGATCATTCAGTTTTTCATCAAGAGCTGCGGTAAAGACCTTCACATCGGGATGATTCTTCTGTATGAAACTAACTCCTTCGGGAGCTGCAATCAAACACATCAAAGAGATCTGTTTCCCTCCTGCTTTCTTGACCAGTTTAAGGGCCCAAGATGACGAAACACCCGTTGCCAGCATTGGATCCAGCACAAATATCTGAGTCGTTTCGTCGATCTTTGGCAGTTTTGAGTAATACTCAACGGGTTGAATCGTGTCGGGATCTCTGTATATGCCGATATAACCGACTGATGCGTTAGGCATTAGGGAGAGAACGCCCTCAACCATGCCCAATCCAGCTCTAAGAATCGGGACAACAGTCACCTTCTTATCTTCGATACTTTGACCGATCATCTTCACGAGTGGAGTAGTTATCTCTTTCTCAAAAGTTGGGATATGCCTTGTAGCCTCATAAGTAAGTAACAGAGTGATTTCTTTCAGGAGTTCCCTAAACTCCTTTGGACCGGTTTGATCATCTCTCATTATTCCTAGCTTGTGCTGAATGAGCGGATGGTTAACTATCGTGAGCTGATCAAACACCTGCATCACTCCTGTGGACCAGATCCGGGTAGAGCGGGAATTTCTCAGCCAAAGCCTTGACCTCTTCGCTTATCTCTCTCACCTTTGTCTGAGATATCTCTCCCTTATCTCCTTCTATGCTCTTAAGGACTCTGATTATCAAGTCCGCAATAATTGGCATTTCCTTCTCAGTCATTCCCCTTGTAGTAACCGCAGGGGTTCCAATTCTTATGCCACTGGTTACAAAAGGAGATCTTGTCTCCCTAGGTATTGTGTTCTTATTAACCGTAATTTCAGCCTTTTCAAGTGCTTTCTCGGCAGACTTACCGGTGACATTTATTGGAGTCAAATCTACCAGGAAGAGATGTGTGTCCGTCCCTCCCGAGACTATCCTTAGACCTTTCTCTTCAAGAGACTTCGCCAAATAACGAGTATTCTCGACAATACTCTGCTGATAGACTTTGAATTCATCTCTGAGAGCCTCTCCAAATGATACTGCTTTCGAGGCGATTACATGCATCAGCGGACCGCCCTGAGTTCCCGGGAACACCATCTTGTCAACCGCTTTGGCGATTTCTTCACTATTGGTAAGTATCATTCCACCGCGAGGTCCTCTCAATGTCTTGTGAGTAGTAGTGGTTACTATATGGGCGAAATCAAGCGGGTTAGGATGAATTCCTGCCGCAACCAAGCCGGCAAAATGCGCCATGTCAACCATCAGTACTGCACCGACTTCATCGGCGATCTCCCTGAACTTCTTGAAATCGATTATTCTAGAATAAGCACTCCCGCCAGCCACAATTACTGAAGGCTTCGACTCGAGGGCAATCCTTCTGACTTCTTTGTAATCGATTACCTCACTCTCCTCATCAACTCCATAAGCGACAACGTTGAAAAGCTTTCCAGAAAAGTTTACCGGTGATCCGTGGGTGAGGTGGCCCCCGTGACTAAGAGACATTCCCATTATAGTATCGCCCGGTTTGGCAATAGCCAGATAGGCAGCCATGTTTGCCTGGGAGCCCGAGTGAGGCTGAACGTTTGAAAACCCCGCATCGAAAAGCTTTTTGGCTCTCTCTCGTGCAAGCTCCTCGACCTCGTCGACAAAAACACAGCCTCCGTAGTATCTTTTGGACGGGTAACCTTCCGCATATTTGTTTGTCATCACTGATCCCATCGCCTCCATGACGGCTTTAGAGACGAAATTCTCAGAAGCGATCAGTTCGAGCCCATTTCTTTGTCTATCAAGCTCTTTGACCATAATATCGAATACTTGTCTATCGGTTCTCTCCAAAGATTCCCACATGCAAAAAACCTCCTAAAGGATTCTATTCGAACATCTTCTTCAACGAAACATCGTATGGTGCACGAGCAATTCCCTTTTCAGTAATTATCCCGGTTATAAGGCTTGATGGAGTAATATCAAATGCAGGGTTGAAACACTTGACACCCTCGGGGGCTATCTGATAATCCCCAATTTGTGTTATCTCAAGATGGCTTCTCTCCTCTATCGGAATCCCATCACCACTTTTGGTCAGAAGATCCACTGTGCTCAGCGGTGCAACAATGTAGAAGGGAATCCCGTGTTTTTGAGCAAGAATGGCAACCGAATAGGTTCCGATCTTGTTTGCCGTATCACCGTTAGCGGCGATCCTGTCTGCCCCGACCAACACTAGATCGACTAACCCCTTCTTCATAACCCATCCTGCCATATTGTCGCAGATAAGAGTAACATCGATTCCTGATTTCATAAGCTCCCAAGCCGTCAGCCTAGCCCCTTGGAGATACGGTCGAGTCTCATCGGCATAAACCGATATCTTTTTGCCTTGCTCCACGGCCGCCCTCATCACACCTAGTGCCGTTCCATAATCCACAGTCGCGAGTGCTCCTGCGTTGCAATGAGTAAGTATTCCGTCACCGTCTCTCACAACAGTTGCACCGTTTTTCCCAATCGTCATATTGATCTCAATATCTTCCTCTGCAATTGCAAGCGCTTCGCTCTCAAGACTCTCTGCTAACCTTTTTCTATCTAATTCACGATGGGTGTTGAGTGTCTTTTCCATTCTGTTGAGAGCCCAGAAAAGATTTACGGCCGTAGGTCTGCTTTCTGAGAGCCTTCTCTTCACCAAATCCATATGGTCGAAGAACACTTCCTTAGAGCTTGCCAGAACCTCTTTAGCACCAAGGAGATAACCAAATGCCGCGCTTGCTCCTATCGCAGGGGCTCCTCGGATCACCATATCCCTTATCGCATGATACACGTCTTCGTGGGTCTGGCATTCAACATACTTTTCAACTGAAGGTAGTTTTCTTTGGTCTATTAGTATCAGTCGATCTTCTTTCCATTCAAGCGTGATACTCTTGAACTTTCCCACTAGATATTCACCCTCTTAACGATCTCTTTCACCGTTGAGCGGTATGCGACTTCAAGTTCAGACCCTCTCATGTGAGTAACGATGCTTTTGCCGTTGTCCGAAAAACCTACTAGCGTAGGATCGAAGGGGAGCGACCCTAAAAGGGGGATGCTGAAGAGAGTCTCGAGATTCTTCCCTCCACCTTCTCCAAATAACTTCGTGATTTCTCCACAGTGCGGGCATCTCATATATGACATGTTTTCCACAATTCCCAGTGGGTTCCTGTGCATTGTCTCTACCAGATTGATCGCTCTCTTCACATCCTGAACTGCAACGGCTTGAGGTGTAGTAACTATAAGCGCCATTATATCAGGAAGAGTCTGAAGAACTGTCAAAGGCTCGTCGCCGGTACCTGGAGGAGAGTCAATTACGAGGAAGTCGAGCTCTCCCCACGCAACATCACCAAGAAACTGATAGATCGCCGTTGTCTTCATTGGACCACGCCAAATAACCGGAGCATCTTCTTCAACGAAACTTGAAATGCTTATTACCTTAAGATTTGGTAGAACTTCGGGAGGAAAAATCTGTCCTTCTACGACTTCGGGCTGCTTTTTCAGACCTACCATCCTGGCAACGTTTGGTCCATGAAGATCAATATCCATCAGACCCGTCTTGAAGCCTTCATCCGCAAGAGCCAGCGCCAGATTAACCGCAACAGTAGATTTTCCTACCCCACCTTTTCCAGACATCACAAGTATCTTGTTCTTTATTGAATTGACGTTGTTTCTGATCTTCTCCATTGTTTCCGCCATCTCTTGTTGATTCAATTTCTTTCGCCCCCATATTCAATCCTCATTGTAAGATCTACCGAATTCTTCAGCATTGCCGAGACGGAGCAATATCTTTCCTGAGAAAGGACAACTGCCTTTTCAATCTTATCCTTCGGCAGATCTTTGCCCGAGAAGTGATATACGAGTTCGATACTCGTGAAAACCTTCGGATGTTCCTTCGCATACTCATAGTTTGCAGAAATCCAGTACTCGTAATCTGTAACCTTCATCTTGGAAAGAATCAAAACAACATCCATTGAAGTGCAACCCATCAAGGCAGCCATTACCGTCTCCATTGGAGTCGGTGCCGATCCATCGCCTCCGGAACTTTCCTTTGCATCCATATGTATATCATGGCCAGAAGGAGTCTTCGCGTAGAAGGCCATCTTCCCTATTCTCTTAGCAGAGTATTCCATTGTCTCATCCCCTCACAAAAAAAAAGGGCCTAAGCCCCTTTCAGTTACCGTTCAGTGCCGATTTGGCAATCTCGCAATACTCTTTGAATGTGCCGAAATCATTGACCGCAAGATCAGCCAGCATCTTTCTGTTGATGTTCACACCGGCCAATTTCAAACCGTGAATGAGATCGTTGTACTTCGTACCGGCAATTCTAGCACCAGCATTTATCCTGGTTATCCATAGCTTTCGGAAATCTCTCTTTCTGATCTTCCTTCCAGCATATGCGTAGACTCCCGATCTTATGTAATACTGCTTTGCAAGTCTGTATCTTCTGCTCAACGCACCTCTATAGCCTTTCGCGGCCTTCAAGTATTTCAGCTTTTTCTTTTTGGAGTTCACTCCACCTTTTACTCGCATCTAAATCTCACCTCTCAGAAGGGTCAAATGCCCAGGCTTTTCTTTACTTTCTTCTCATATCCGCCTTCGACCAATTTCCATTTTCGGGCCTCTCGGCGGCTGCTTTCGCTCTTCTTACCGGTATTATGACCAGTTCCAGACTGGTTTCTCATTATCTTTCCACTACCGGTTACCTTATATCTTTTGGCACTTGCCTTATGAGGCTTCATCTTTACTTTGTTGCCCATTATCTTTACCTCCTTGAGGAGCTGCCTTTGGCTTAAGAATCATCCACATATCTCTTCCCTCCAACTTTGGAGGACGGTCGATATCGGAAATTAGTTGAAGCTGATCTGCAACTCTTTCGAGAATCTCTCTCCCTTTATCTGAAAAGACGATCTCCCTTCCTCTAAACATTATGACCACCCTAACTTTGCTTCCCTTTTCAAGAAACTCTTTGATCCTGTTCGTCTTCGTCTGGAAATCGTGCTCATCGATCCTGATCCTGAATTTCATTTCTTTGAGTTGAGACTGTTTCGTCTTCTTCTTTGCTTCCTTCTTGCGCTTGTCCTTTTCGTATTTATACTTACCGTAGTCCATAATTCTTGCTACAGGAGGATTTGCTGATGGAGCAACAAGAACCAGATCGAGTCCTTTTTCTCTTGCGATTCTCAATGCCTCCGTTGTCTGTACTACTCCAAGCTGTTCTCCGTCAATGTCAACGAGTCTAACAGTCTTCGTCATTATTTCGTTGTTTTTCGGTGTTGAATCACCTCTTACGATACTACATCACCTCTCATAAAAAAATTGGCGGAACAACCCGCCATGTCAATAACCAGTTTTCAAGCTATTGACCCCTCAACCTTTGGGCGGGGGTGGGAGAAGATCTCCACTTAATACTACTTTCTGGTGAGCCGTGCAGGGATCGAACCTGCAACCTATTGATTAAGAATCAATCGCTCTGCCTGCTGAGCTAACGGCCCACTGACGGTATTTATTGTATCCCATGCGAATGAACCTGTCAACCGGGTTTCAACGATAAAGGTCATCCCTGAAGTTAGAAAAATACCCGTGTGAATCGCGGGTTTCACTGTACCGGTACTTCTTCACAAGCTTGGTATCAATATCGGTAGAAGCGAAGCCTTCTGCACCACCGCAATCTACAAGAATTTCGCCTGAGGGAGACACAATTCTGCTCTCTCCGACGAAGTTAATCGATCTACCGACTCCACATTGGCTTGCAGCAACGACAAAACATGCGTTTTCTATCGCACGAGCTCTCGTTGCAACATCGAAAATCGTTCTTCTCTCTCTCCCAAAAGCGAAGGGAATCAATAGAATCTCTGCTCCATTCAGACAGAGTTTTCTTGAGATTTCGGGGAATCCTACTTCGTAGCACATTAGCACTCCGAAACTGACTCCAGAATACTCGAATGACCTGAATTCGCTTCCAGGAGTGAAGACCTTTTTCTCGTCTCGAAAGAGATGAGTCTTGTTGTAGTAGATTGGTTCGAGGTACGGCAACATTATCACCGTGGAATTGAAAACAGCCCCATCCTTTCTGTTGACCATCCCACCTACTATGGCGATATCGTTATAATCCGCAAGTGCAGACAGAACTTCCACGGTTTCTTCTTGCATCTCAATCGCGTTGTTCACTGTGGTCTCGTCCGTTCCGTATCCACTATTGAACATCTCGGGAAGGAGCACTAGATCCACTTCTTCTTCTACTAGATTCTCTATGTAGTTAGTCGCTCTCTCAAGGTTTTCTCCAGGTTCATCGTTATACGCTCTAAACTGCACGATTCCGATTCTTACTTTACCTGCACTACTCATTACTGTCTTCACCACCCTGCATAAAAGGGCTCTTAGCCAAAGGTTTGAAAATCCTTCTGACATCCTGCGCAGCAACTAGCAGCATTAGTACTACCGTAAGAACGATTCCACTATTTCCCAGCCGAAAATAAGCTATTCTTCCCATAGCAACTCCTACCAGAATCCAGTATCCCAGCGAGAAGACCACTGCCAGCCGTCTTTTCTGGTGAAGTAAGCCGTAAAAGCCAGACACACCTTGAGCCGCAACCAGAATCATGACCTCGGTTCTGTAGATTGTGCCGGTTGTATCATGAAAGTAGCCGAATATGAGAACCACATAGAAAAGAATCATCGTGAGATTCTGTATTCTAGCCACTCGATCCGTCTTGTTTCCGAGAATCATTCCCGGAAGGATTACTAACACGGCTATCACCGAGTCTAAGAATTGGTAATTGAGAAATGGCATCAGGAAAAGCGGAACAAGCGAGAAAAGTATCCTATAAAGCATCAGTAACCGTTATCTTCAAGCCACTTCTGGGCCTTTTCCTTCGACTCCTGTCCTTGAGCAACAAAAGCCGGTTGCAGATCCAACTCAACAACCCTTTTGTAGTACTGCGCCGCCAGATCTTTCTTCTTCCATACTTCATACAGAACGGCCAGCTCGTAGTAGCTGTTGATGTATTCAGGATCATTTTCAATGGCCTTCAGGAATCGTTCTTCCGACTTTCCGTAATTTCGGTATGGCCAGGGAGTATCCCTATCTCTCATGCCTTTAGCAATAAACGGAAACGGGCTGTCGGGCATCAGTTCCATAGCTTTGTCAATACTCTTGTCGAAGTCAGTTATCAGGAACATCGACTGGATTATGCCCGCCATTTGTGCCAGCTGACCGATTGCCGCCCCTTTCACGTAATACGCCATTCCGTAAGAGGCATCCATCTCTATAGCCTTCTCGGCAAGCTCTCTTGCCTTCTTATAATGAGTCTCTCTCGATTTCTTGTCTTCGATCCAGTTCGCGTATTCTCTGTGCGAATCAGCTAACAAAGTAAGAATCTCTATGTTTCCCATGTCCTCCAACTCAAGCTTTCCTATGAACGCTGACATCATCTCTACATTCTCTAAAGCTCTTATTCCAACGAATTCAGAATACAGAGTCTCATAATCAGAAGCGAGGATCATGACTGAACACACGATCAAAAATACAACTGTAAGCAGTTTCTTCATGTAAAGGTACACCTCCCAAAGAAGATTGTATGATAGGAATATTATATAACTACATGATCAAAAGATGCCGGAGGAAGTCTGATGGATAAATTTCTAGTGGTTAGATATGGAGAAATCGCCCTTAAGCAAGGAAACAGGAAGTTGTTTGAGAAAACCCTGGTGAACAACATTAAGAGACAGCTTGGAAGCTCCACAGTAGAAAGAATCAGAGGCCGAATCATTGTTTCGGTACCCTCCGAGAGACTCAAAGCTGCTACAGAAGTTGCGTCAAGAACATTCGGAATTCAGAACTTCAGTGTCGGCACATGGACTTCATATGATCTGGAGGACATCTATCGAACTTCCGTTGACCTCGCTCATGAAGAGATTATGAGAGGAAGAAGAACCTTCAAGGTTGAAACAAGGAGACTGGACAAGAGATTCCCGCTTAAGAGCATTGAACTGAACCCTTTAGTAGGTGAGCGGATTCTTGAGAAAATCCCTGAGACATCTGTTGATCTTCACAACCCCGATTTCAAAATCGAGATCGAGATAAGAGATGAGGGAGTTCTCGTTTCTTGCGGAAAGACAACCGCGAGCGGAGGTCTCCCGGTTGGAGTAAGTGGCAGAGCAATGCTTATGCTTTCTGGAGGTATAGACAGTCCTGTGGCAGGGTGGCTCGCTCAGAAAAGGGGGTTGGATCTAGATGCCATTCACTTCTCCAGTCCACCTTACACGGGAGAGAAAGCTTTTGACAAAGTTCTCTCTCTTGCAAGAACGCTTTCTCTGTACAACGGGGGCAGGGAGTTCAGAATGTATTCCGTTCACTTCACCGAAGCTCAAATTGCTATCCATAAGCACGTTGAAGAGAGATACAGCCTTCTATGCCAGAGAAGGCTCATGATGAGAATCGCCAGCAAGATTGCCGAGAATAATGGGATAGTTGCTATCGTAACAGGAGAGAACCTTGGGCAGGTTGCCAGCCAGACCCTGGAAAACCTTAGGGTCATAGAAGAACAGACAGGGCTGATCGTACTCAGACCGCTCGTTACTTACGATAAAATCGAGACGATAGAACTGGCGAAGAGAATTGGCACATTCGGTACATCGATACTGCCGTATGAAGATTGTTGTACTGTGTTTGTTCCTTCAAATCCAGCTACCAAAGCGAGATTATTCGATATCAACCGGGTTGAGGCCGGTCTTGACTTCGAAGACTTAGGTGCAAGAGCACTTGACAAGTCGAGAATGTACAGGTTGAAGAATGGAGAGGTATTGGAGGTAGGAGTCATTGGGGTTCCTCAAGAAGATTCTTAGTCTGCTCGTTACGATCTGGATAGCCGTAATCGGGGTTCTTTATATCTACGTTTACGGGGGAATCGTTATTCTCATCGGAAATCTCATAGGTAAGCTCAAGGGGAAGAAAGAGCGGAAGACATTCATATCCCGCGAAGTGTCGAGGTTTGGCCGTGCGGCCTTTATTCTTTCAGGTTCAAGAGTTAAGGTAGTAGGCAAAGAAAACGTGCCGCAGACAGGCTCTATGGTGATAGTAGCAAATCATCAGAGCGCATTCGACATTCCTCTGATTCCCGGCTATGTGTACGCAGAAATCTCTTTTATTGCGAAGAAGGAATTATCGAAGATTCCGGGAATCAATTGGTTTGTTAGCGCTCTCGACGGAGTGTACATCGAAAGGGGAAACAAATCGCAGACCGCAGGAGCAATGAGAAAGATATTCCGGATACTGAAAGAAGACGGAACGATTCTGCTCTTTCCAGAAGGAACGCGGAGCACCGGCGGCGAGATTGGGGAATTCAAAGAGGGAAGTCTTTCGATACCCTTTAAGCTTGGAATAAGGGTTCTGCCTGTTGCCCTGGACGGAACACGAAATCTCCTTAAGAAGAATAGCTTCCTAATAACTCCGTCAAGGATATCTCTTTCGATATGTAAACCGGTCTTGCCCGAAGATTTCGAATCCGAGGAAGAGTTCAGTGAAGCAGTCTATAATATAATTAAGGGGTCACTGGAATCACTTAGAAATTGAGGTGGGTTTTATGTTACAGGTAAGACTTAGGGGTCTGGCTCTTGATCAGAGCAATTCTCCGGTAGTCATACTAGAAGTCGAAAAGACAAACAAAGGCTTTGGAATATGGATAGGTCCGTTTGAAGCGGAGGCCCTTGCCCTTGCAGTGAGTGGAAAGGACTTTCCCAGACCGTTGACGTATGATCTGTTCTTGAATACAGTCTTACAGCTTGGCGGGACTTTCAAAAAGGCGGTTATCGGCCAGGTGAAAGACAACATATACTACGCTTCCTTGCACTTACAGGACAGAAACGGTCAGCTGCATGTTATTGATGCGCGTCCTTCAGACTGTTTGGTGCTTGCAGTGAAGAAAGGCTTTCCGATATTCGTGGAAGATGCCGTTTTCATGGAAAGCTCTATTGATTTGAGCAGTCTTCAGGCCGATGCTCTTCACCAGGGTCAAGAAGAAGACAATGATAGCTTCAAGAAATTCGTTGAGAACCTTGACATCGAAGAACTGAAAAAACACTTCAGAAGAGACCAGGATAATGAGACTAGCTGAGTTCATACCATTCTTCAATCGAAGACTTGAACAGTTTCTAGATGGGTTGCCGGTCGCCGGACCCTTGAAAGAGGTCGTTTCTTACACTCCCCTATCAGGGGGAAAGAGACTTAGAGCATATCTTATCTGGGAGCTCTCAAAGGTTACGGCTTTTGGAGATGAAAACTCCATGACAGCCGGCATGGCTGTCGAACTCTTCCACAGCGGAAGCCTCATCCACGACGACTTACCTGAAATAGACAACGACAGTATTAGGCGTGGTCAGCCTTCTAGTCATGTGAAGTTCGGCGAGTGCAAAGCCATACTTGCCGGGGACTATCTTATGTTGTTACCTCAAAGACTCCTCTCTTCTCTGAACCTCGACTGTGATTTCAAACAGACTTTGATCAAACTATGGCATGAGACTTCGCTGAAAGTTGTTGAAGGCGAATTTGAAGATGTGTTTCCCCAAGAAAGATCCAGAGAACAGATGGAGAGAATTCATGCCGCAAAGACCGGCGCCCTTTTCGGCTTCTGCTTCGCGGCTCCATTTGTGGTAGAGAGCGAACAGAGGCTCAATGAGATGCATCGATTAGGCTTAAAATTCGGTAAGCTATTTCAGTTTTTGGACGACATAAAAGACGTAACCTCCACAGAGCGAGAACTCGGAAAGACTCCGGGAAAAGACGGAATCCAAGACAAACTGACCATTCTTTCATTTGAATCGATTGAAAGTGCTCAGTCAAGAGTTGAAGGGATGTTTCATAAGCTTCTAGAAGAAATATCCGTCTTCACAGATCTAAAGAGCGAGATGGTGGAAATCTACGACCTCATCGCGAGAAGATAAGCTAAAACCCAAGAAACCTTGATTTCAAGGCTCTTCTGAAATCGTTTGCGTCTGAGTATCTCTTCTCTGCAACCAGAGACATCGATTTGTCTAGAATGCGCCTCGCTTTTCTTGTGAACTCATCAAATACAAGCGGAATTCCTTTCATTCTATCTGTCGAAGGAACTGGATCTCTTCCACAAAGAAGGAAGTATAGAATCCCTCCTACAGAATAGACATCCCATGAAGAACTGGGACGCGAGGACGAAAAGAACTTCTCAGGACAGGCATAACTCAGGGAGACCACTTTCGAGAGAGAGTTGATAAGGTAGACATCCTTCAGACAGGCCGCACCAAAATCCATCACCTTGATTTTACCGTAGTCCGTCATCATCACGTTTGTTGGTTTTAGATCACTGTGAATATAGCCTCTATTGTGAATAGATGCGACTCCCTTCAGAATCTCATCGATTACTTCATAAGCCCTCGAATCCTCCATTGCCCCATCTGCTCTCACTGCATCTCTCAAGGTCTTTCCGCTTACGAACTCCATAACGTAGTAGGCGGTGTTGTTTTCTGTGAAAAGATCAAGAACCTTCACAACCCTGTCATCTTCGATTTTGGACAGAATAGTGAACTCCTCTGAGAAAGAAGAAAGTTTCTCATAATATACATCCTTCAGATCACTGTCTACTGGCTTTACATTGTTGTTTTCTCTTTCAACACCTCTTGGAAAGAACTCCTTCACGGCCACTTTAGTTCCCATGTGAAAATCCGAGCACAAATAGGTCAGCCCGAACCCGCCCCTCCCCAATGGCTCGATCACTCTGTAGCGCTTCTTCAAAATCGTCCCTTCGCCGAGGTAGTATTCTATTATGATCACCTCTAGTAGAATAATATCATCATTGCAAGAAAAGGCGGTAGACAAATGGTAGTTGATTTTCACTGTCATTCCGATCATTCGGACGGAACTGACCCGGTTACGATAGTAGTTGAGAAGGCTCATGAAAAAGCTATATCTGTTCTTTCTATCACAGATCACGACACGCTTTCCGGTCAGAAAGATGCTGCAGAGCTTTCTTCGAAGATGGGTATTGCTTACGTAAAAGGAGTGGAGATTGGTTGTGATTTTCACGAGACTCTGGATATATTGGGTTACGGAATGGTTTCTACAGAAGACTCAATCGAAAAACATCTTGAACAGATACGACTAAAGAGGAACCTAAGAAATACAAGGATTCTCTATAAGTTGCGTTCACTTGGAATCGATATAACTGATGAAGAGCTGGAAAGCTCGTTTCCGGGCGAGAGTCTTGGAAGGCCTCACATTGCAAGCCTGATTGTCAAGAAGGGTTACGCAGAATCAAATGAAGATGCCTTTGAAAGATTCATTGGCAAATACGGAATTGCCTATGTTGAGAAGGAGAGGCTGTCAATAAAGTCAGCGATTGAACTTATCCTTTCGGCAAAGGGGATTCCGGTCCTTGCTCATCCTATTTCCATGATGCTTAATCGAGAGGATACAGTGGAGATGATTAAGAGAATGATGTTCTACGGATTGAGAGGGATCGAGGTTTTCTACAAGGTGTACGATCTAGAGACAAGAAACGAGCTTCTTCAGATTTCCGAAGATCTGGGGTTGCTTGCATCGGGAGGCAGCGACTACCATGGAGAGCACAAAAAGAATCTGGAGCTGGGCATAGAGATTCCAGACGACATTGTTTACAGATTTCTTGAGTCGCTATCTGCGGACGATAACGCTCCTCAAAAGTCTCAATAGCGTTTTGAGATCGGTGTGAAGAGATCGGAAGAGCATACCTGAATCTTTTGCTGTGTCCTTTGAGTGCAGCGGAAAGCGGTTCTTCGAGGCGCTCCCTTTCAAAGTGAATTCANNACGGTTAAACTGCCGAGATTCTTCTTTCTCGCCCGATCAGCGACCTAAGTCATTCATGCTTTCCGACTTGCCAGAAGTAGACTCAGTCATCTTTGTTACTAGAAAGTATGGAATAACTGGCCAAAGCTATCGAAGCAAGTTTTGAAGGAGCGGAGTCGGCTCTGGAAACAATGACGATGGGCGCCGCAGCTCCGAGAATCAGCCCCGCAATTGTTCCGCCTGCAAGGTATACTGCCGATTTTCCCAAGATGTTTCCGCTTACGATATCCGGAACAACAAGCAGATCTGCCTTTCCTGCAACTGGACCAGATATCCTCTTAATCTCTGCTGCTATAATCGATAGTGCGTTATCCATTCCTAGAGGTCCATCCACATCGCACCCGGTGAGCTGTCCTCTTTGAGACATCTTCGAGATAACCGCAGCATCAAGCGTTTCCGGCATATCTTCATTTACAACTTCTACAGCAGCAACCAATGCCACTCTTGGTCTTTCGTACCCGATGGACTTCAGAAAGGCGACCGCGTTCTCAATTATCGATACTTTTGTCGCCAAATCTGGTCGGATCACCATACCGCCATCAGTAACAAAAACCACCCTATCAAGTACCGGAACATCTAGAGCCGCAACATGGCTCAGAACTTTCCCCGATCTCAGACCCCAATCCTTGTTAAGAACAGCCTTGAGCAGTGTCGATGTCTTGACAAGGCCTTTCATAACAATGTCGGCGTCTCCTGACCTCACAAGTCTAATACCCTTCTCGCAGGCTTCTTCGGGAGTTGACGCATTGATTACTTCACCATAGAGTCCCTCTTCACTGAGAATAGCTCTAGTCTTTTCTTTTTCTCCAACCAGAAAAGGCTTCGCTATTCCTTCATCGGATGCAAGTTTAAGAGCCCTGATGGCCTCGCGGTCGTCAGAACCAACAAGAACTACCTTTCGTGGCCCCCTTGCTTTAGCCAAAGAAATCATCTCAGAAAAATCTCTCAACTGAAACCCTCCTCGCCTTTACTACTTTCGTTATAAGTATAGCTCATGATTTGAGAATTCTATGCAAACCGTGTACTGAAAGGAGTTATCTCTCTAGCCAACGAGAGGTATACGCGTTATATCCTTTGACATTTAGGACAGAAGTAGATCTTGCCCCCAAATAATCTTGTCTCTCAATGTTTCTGCCGCATCTAGGGCAGGGCCCATCATAGGTAGTTCTTCCGATTTTCATAGTGTATTCGCCAGCTTTTCCAAACAGGTCTCTTTCAGTTTCCCTACCACCGTTGTCGGCCATGTTCTTGAGCACGTTCTTTATTGAGTTTAATAGCCTTTGCCTATCGTCGGAAGAAAGCGAATCCACCTTTGCCTTTGGATGAAGCTCCGCAGTCCATAAGATATCCTGCAAAGTGCCGTTACCAAGACCCGGTATTCGCTGTTCGGTTGCCAAAAATGCCTTTAGACTGAGCTTCTCGGACTTCTCAGTCTCGAAGAGTCTCAAATAGTAGCTCTCATCGAAATCACTGTGCAGGGGAGAAGGTTTTTCCTGTGCAACTGAATAGTAGATGTTGTCAAAGCCTCCTTGGCTGAAACACCACAGTCCGCCGTATAACTGAATGCCTACGCACAAGAATGAACCATCACTGAACTCAATTGTTAGTTGTGACTTCCGATTCGGTTCTTCATTTCGATCAAACAGCCTGGGAATGGCTCCATCGGAGAATACAATCCGCTTGTCGTCAGCCATGATTTCAACCATTCCACCGATTGCCCTACCCCCGCAGATGTATGAATCGCGCATTAGAGTATCGTAATCGTTGGGGTCGCCAAGGTAGAAAGAGAACCTGCCAGGACTTGCGGGATCTTAATACCTTTGATTCTCTTACCAGCCATGCTCTCATTGATCTGATCTGCCAGTACCACAACCTCTGGAATCTCAATCATAGAAACCTCAGGTTTACTGTACCATATTCTTGAGAACAAACTTCTATGAAGGGCGGCGGCTAGAAGTACACATCCTCCTATTCCAGATATACACCTAGAAGTAACCCTCCACCAGTACGGGGGAAACGTCTCGCCAAACTGCCGGAAGAGTGGGAATCAGCTCAGTCACTTCGGGACACCCCGTGAGAATTCATACATCAGTCTCTTATCAAGAAAGCTTCACTCACAGACTTTACTCTGAAAAAAGTCCCGGGTTCGGCCCCGGGATATTCTATGCCTCTGATTCTCAAAACATTATTCATCGCGCAGATTCATGAGCTGCATCTCTCATCTAGCACTTCATGAAAGACGAGAACAACAGAACCATCGTATGCAAGCAACTGATGAATCTAATCTTAGTTAGCTCCAGTAGTTTCTCCACACCTTCAGAGAAATGACACACTCTCGCCGCCGCCATATCCCTTGCACAGAGGCCAAAACTTTAAAGTCCCAATTCCTTCTTCATCTGTTCAAGCTCTTCATCAACCGCGAACGAACTCTTGGCGGCGTATTTTTCTTCGAGTGATTTTGCTTTGTCTATAGGTTCAGTATTGAGTTCTGACATGGCATTTGCTTCATCCAGCATCTTCTGAGCCTTTTCTTCCATTCTTCCCACAGCGTCCACTACGCCCTTGGTTTTCCCTGCGGCAGAACTGACTTCATTGATCTTCTTCTGTGTCTTAGCGACTGCTACTTTCGTCTTTATCATCGCTCTCTTCGATTTTAGAGACTCGATATCCGAAACCAGCTTGTCGTGAAGCTGCCGCATTTTCACGGCGTTTTCATGGGCCGACGCATATGCAGTCATCAGGCCCGCCCCGACATTCTCCAGTTCCTGCTTCTTGGCAATGAAGACTTTGGCATCCTCATCGTTTTTCGCTAGTAAAGCTCTCTTAGCAAAATCCGAGTATTTCGCGACTTCTCCCATGTTCTCGTCAACCAAGCGCTTTGTTCTAGTCTCTTCCGCAATTACACCAGCCGTTCCTCGCTTCACTTCCGCGAGATCTTCTGTCAGTTCTCGAAGATACTGATCGATCATCTTCGAAGGATTCTCCATTTTGTCGAGAAGAGCATTAACATTTGACTTAATAATGTCGTTGAACCTGTCGAGAATTCCCATTTTGTCCTCCTGTAATCAAGCCATTATGGCTCGTGCTATTGTTTCTGATGTTCTAACACTAACTTTCTTTATCTTCCTGATACTTCTTGGCCAAATCATCGACTTCCTTATCGCCAAATGTCTCAAGAGGAGTGTTCAAAATCTCTTGAGTTCGCTTCGCTTCGATATTCTTCTGTTTCTTCACGTTGCTCCACCAGAAAAGCAGCAATGCGATGAGCGCAATTATTCCTATAATAATGAACACCGGAATCCATGGCGACCTTGTGACAGTCATTATTCGATCTGCCGCATCTCTAAAGGCTTTACTGAAGAATTCCTCATCTGAAAGTCCTTCGTAGTAATAGTACTTGTCTATATAATCGAGCAGAATGTCCGCAGCCTCATCGTCGATTACAGTTTTGGCCTGACTTCCGCACACATACCGATCCATATACGCATCACCATATTCAAAAAACACTAGAAGACAATGAGCCTCATCTGTGAAAAGATCATCGTAAAGGCTCTCAGCAAAAGCAGCTAGGTCCTCAACCCTGGGGAAGTGCGATCCATTTACCGTATCTGTAATGAAGAGATAGGGTTGAACTCCGGTCTTCTGATAAAAATACCTCATTCCATCAAGAAGGGTCGTTTGGTTGTTTATCCAGCCAAGCTCATCGGTATAGTATGGAGTTTCATTTACTGAGCCCTTTGGAAGAGGCTCTCTTGCAATAGTCGATCTCGTTATTTCCACATTTGTGTTTGTCCTTCTGCACGAAGAGAAGGCACCTGAAGAAACAAGGATGACTAACACAACTGCGATTATAATTACCCCGAATCCGAAACCGCTACAACCCCCGCACCCCGCACAACCGGCTGCCGCACTAGACCCTGAGCTAGTTGAAACAGATCTTCTTACACCTGAAGTTGGAACCCTGAAAGGAAACGCAGATATCCTTTTTCCAGGAGAACCGCCGAGCCCTGTTGATGGCTTCTTGTTGCTTGTCCTGCTGGGAGTGCTTCCTCCTGAGCTACTACTGGAACTGCTTCTTGTGGAACCTCCACTCCGACTACTGCTAAGTGAGCCACCGCTTCTTCCACCACTGCTTCTACTGCTGGATGATGATCCACCACTACTCCTGCTCGAAGAACCCCCACTCCTTTTACTCATCTCTTATCTCCTTTCAAGCAGAGAACCTCTCAGCCTATTATAGGTGAACGGAACGATAATTGTACCCTAAGAAACGAGTATTCGATTGGCAAATCTATCGAGTACCGAAATGTGAGTTGGAGATGCGATGCTCTTTTTCGAAATCTACCAACCTTGATTCTCGTAAGCATATCCAATTGAACTAGATGGTTGTTTTTTTGTGTGCCTCATTTTCAGGGCAGTGAGAATCTCTGCAAGTATACTCGTCTTTCTTTTCCTCAAAAGTCTCCTCTTTCGGCTATCAACTGCAAGAAGACCAGGTCCTCAAGCCGCTAGCCTTTCTCGAGACGGACAACAGTCTCCACATGCCACGTTTGAGGAAACATGTCAAAGGCCTTTATCGAAGAGATTTTGAATCCTGCTTCTACTAACCTGGAAACATCTCTCGCAAGAGTAGCCGGATCACAGGAAACATAGAATATCGTAGAAGGATTAACCTTTTGGAGCAACACAATATCATCGCCGACTCCTGACCTAGGAGGATCAAGGATTATCGTCGAGAAGTGGGTCTCGATCGACTTCAAGTATTCAATGGTATCGCTCATAATCAGGTCAGCGCCGAACATTCCATTGATGTTCGAATTAGCTTTGAGAGCCTTTACTGAAATTGGATTTGATTCGACGGATGTGACGTTCTTCATCTGGCTGCCAATAGTGATGGAGAAGGTTCCTATCCCGCTGTATAGATCAAGAAGTGAATCGCCTTGAGATGACCCAAGTTCGCAAGATATGTGCCTAATAATCGACTCTGTTATTTGGAGATTATTCTGAAAGAATGCAGCAGGAGGAACCTCGAATCTCTTTCCAAAAAGCTCCTGTTCGAGGAGACCTTCTCCAAAAAGCGTTCTCGAAACCCCACGCATAACAACCCTGTCATTTGCGTTCATGAGATGTACAAGAGTAGTTACCTCTCCAAGTTTATTCTTCACCTCATGAACCAACCTGCTCTCATCAGGGAGATGCTCACCCTTCGTAACCAGTATTGCCATTATCCCGCTTCCATTACCCCTGAGAATTAGGTGCTTGAGTTCGCCTTTGCCGTTCGCCTGGTTATAGGGTCTGACTGAGGTTCTTCTCAAAATGCCTTCCATAAAGGCCCTCACCTTTTCAAAACCTTCAAGACCCAATACGCATCCTTGACAGCTAACCGGTGACTTGCTTTTTCTTCTGTAAAGCCCAAGAGAGAGTCCGTTTTTTCCCTGAAAACAAACATACTCCATTTTCAGTCTGTAATTGATCTCCTTTGGTGAAGCGACTATATCGAACTCGTCTAGATCGATCTTGCCAACTCTGCCGAACTGCTCCGCAATGACCTTCTTCTTCCATAAAAGCTGCTCCGGGTATTCCAGAGTCTGCCAATCACAACCCCCACATATCGGAAAGCTTCTACAGAGTCTCTCTCTTCTTGAATTTGAAGGGGTTATGATCTTCTCAACTTTCATCAGGCGAAAATCGCTCTTTCCCTTCTTTCTGCTAGCAAGCACAGCTTCTCCGGGATAACCGGCATCAAGCAGGGCAACCTTCCCGTCTTTTGTCCTGGCAAGTGAGAACCCACCTGCGATAAGCTTTTCGATCCTCAGTTCTTCCATCACATGCTGTCGGGAGCCTCAACGCCAAGAAGCTCCAGCCCGCCTTTGAGAATATTCTGAAGCGCCTTGCACAAAGCTAATCGAGCCCCCGACAAAGCCGGATTCGCGGGATCGACAATTATGTTTTTGTTGTAGTATGCGTGAAAAGCTCTTGATATATCCTCTAGATAGGAAGTCAGGCGATTCGTCCTGTAATCGGCAACTACTGAATCAAGTATTTCAGGGAAGATCGTCAGCAGTTTTATAATTCTTCTGTCATCCTGACTGTCAAGCAATTCTAGAGAATCGCCTGAGACAGCTACGCTCTTCTCCTGTGCAGTCCTGAAGACGTTGCTTATTCTTGCATTTGCGTACTGGACATAGAATACCGGGTTGTCATTGGACTTCTGTCTTGCCAGGTCAATATCGAACAGCATGTGAGTGTCGGGATCAAACATCGCAAAGAAATACCTCGTCGAATCGACACCGACCGCTTCTACAAGTTCATCGAGTGTCGTGAATTCACCTCTTCTAGTTGACATCTTGACAACTTCGCCCTCTCTCTTCAGGTTCACATACTGGTGAATTATCACATTGAGGAAATCGTCTTCAATTCCGAGAGCTTTCATTGCGGCCTTCATTCTAGGTATGTGACCCATGTGATCCGCTCCCCAAATGTCGAAAACTTTCTCGAAATTCCTTTGATGTTTATTGTAGTGGTATGCAATATCGGTCATGAAGTACGTGTTTGTCCCGTTAGATCTGACTAGAACCTTATCGTCATCTTCAACAAAACTTGAGACTCTGAGCCACTTTGCACCTTCTGATTCATATGTAAGCCCCTTTCGATCTAGTATCTCAATGACTGATTTCACAGTTCCGTCTTCAATTAGCGAACTCTCAAAAAACACGTTGTCAAATTCCACTCTCAATGTCCTCAAGGTTCCAAGAATATCTTCAAGCATCTTCCCAAGAGCGTACTTCTTGAAGTAACTCTCAGAGTCGTCATTCCAGACACCTTTAAAGCGCTCACCTACTTCTCCTGCAAGATCTCGCGCAATGTCAATTAGATACCCTCCCTGGTAGCCATCTTCAGGAAGCTCCTCTTCCAGACCGAGGAGTTGATTATACCTTACCCAAAGAGAGCGCCCGAGAAGCCCTATCTGTCTACCTGCATCGTTGATGTACATTTCCCTTTGAACCCTGTAACCTCTCGAAAAGAAGACCCTGTATAGAACATCTCCGAATACTGCCTGACGACCATGACCAACAGTGAAGGGACCGGTTGGATTTGCACTTGCGAATTCGAGTTGAATGCTTGTTTCGCCCGTCTTTTTCCAGAAATCCGGAGTTTGAAGAATGTTCTCCAAGACCGATGAAACATATTTCGAAGAGAAATCAACATTTATGAACCCCGCACCAGCTACCTCAACTCTGCTGTAATCTAGCTCCTTGCTGAGACTCTCCGAAATCAACGCGGCAATTTCTCTCGGACTTTTCTTGAGAGTCTTTGAGAGCATGAAAGCAACATTTGTCGATAAATCCCCAAATCCCTCAGGAGGCATCTCGATCTTAAAGTCAATCGTCTCGTCTTCAATGGCGAACTCCCTAATTGCATTTTTTACTGAACTTTCCAACTTCTCCTTGAACACCGGGCACCTCCGAATTAGGGCAATATACCTTAGCATACAAAAGCATAACACCGCATTGTTGTGATATGGTTTAGTCTACGTTTCCTCGCGCCAATAAACGCAATTGAAAGCCGGCACTTATATATGTATTATATTAGAGATAACCAAAACAAGGAGGGTTAAGATGGGCGTAAACTTAAAAGGGAGAAGCTTTTTGACGCTACTTGATTTCACAAGCGACGAGATTCGTTATCTTCTGGATGTAGCCAGACAGGTTAAGGTCGAGAAGAGAGCTGGAACACCAACCGTCAGATTTGCAGGGAAGACTCTGGCAATTGTCTTTGAAAAGCGCTCCACACGAACAAGAACTGCATTCGAGACTTCCTTCGGAGAAGAAGGTGGGCATGCTGTCTTTCTTTCGAAAGACGACATTCATCTGGGAGTGAAAGAAGACCTTAAGGATACCGCACGAGTCCTGGGAAGAATGTTTGATGCGATAGCATTCAGAGGCTTCAAACAGGAGACAGTTGATGTGCTTGCCCAGTGGTCGGGCGTTCCCGTGTACAACGGTCTTACTGACCTGTACCATCCAACTCAGATTCTCGCCGATTTCATGACGATCGAGGAGAGCCTGGGCAGCCTTAAGGGTCGAAAGCTTGTCTTCGTTGGCGATTCCAGGAACAACATGGCCAACTCTCTTATGATAGGTTCTGCGAAGATGGGTTTGCATTTCGTTGCATGCGGCCCGAAGAGTCTTCACACAGACCCGGCGATAGTTCATAAGTGCAGGGAGATTGCGAAAGAGTCTGGAGCTAAAGTTGAGGTTACTGAAGACGTGGAGAAGGCACTGATGGATGCCGATGCGGTTTACACCGATGTTTGGGCATCTATGGGAGAAGAAGCAAAGCTGCAGGAAAGAATAGCCCTTTTGAAGCCCTATCAGGTGAATACCGAGATGATGAGAAAAACTGGAAAGGCAGAGACGATCTTCCTTCACTGCCTCCCCGCAGTCAAAGGAAACGAAGTGACTGAAGATGTCTTTGAGAGTCCCATTTCAAGAGTCTTTGAAGAAGCCGAGAACAGAAAGCACACAATTAAGGCAGTAATGATAGCCACACTGCTATAGGGGGAAAAATGAAGAGAATCGTTGTTGCAATAGGTGGCAATGCTCTAAATAAACCAAATGAAAAACCAACTGCAGAAATTATGGAGAAGAACCTCCTCTCAACTACCTCTTATCTCGCAGATCTTGTAGAGGAAGGTTATGAACTGATAATCACACACGGAAACGGCCCACAGGTGGGCAACTTGTTGGTTCAACAGGATATGTCAAAAGACGTATTCCCTCCTTTTCCGATCGATGTAAACGATGCAATGACTCAGGGATCTATTGGCTACTTGATTACTCAGACCCTGAACAATGAGCTTCTGAAGCGAGGCAAAAGAAGAGACATTGCGTGCGTTCTGACTCAAATCGTAGTAGATAAGGAAGACGAGGGATTCCTGCACCCTTCAAAGCCGGTCGGACCGTTCTATGATGAGAAGACCGCTAAGGAACTTGAAAGAACCAAAGGCTGGACTGTGAAAGAAGATGCGGGTAGGGGTTTTCGTCGTGTAGTCCCCTCTCCGATACCACTTGATGTGCTGGAGATTGAACCGATACGAGAGATGATCAACGATGGGACAATTGTTGTTGCGGCAGGCGGTGGAGGAATTCCGGTTGCTAGAGATGAGAGGGGAATGATAAAAGGTGTAGAGGCGGTCATCGATAAAGATAGAGCGTCCGCACTGCTTGCGAAACTGATTGATGCCGATGCCTTAGTAATTCTTACCGGTGTCGACCACGCATACATCAACTTTGGAAAGAAAGACCAAAGAGAACTGAAGGTAGTTACTGTCGAAGAAGGTAAAATGTTGATCGATGCCGGTCACTTCGCAAAGGGAAGCATGCTTCCGAAAATAGAATCAGCAATTGAATTTGCTTCAAGAACGGGAAAGGAAGCAATAATAACCTCTCTGGAGAAGGTCGACCTGGCACTTAGGGGAAAGTCGGGCACAAGGATTATTCCATAAAAAGAAGCCGGGTATTTCCCGGCTTTGCCGTTCACTTTCTAACACAATGTGATATAATATGTGTTATACGAATGATTGAAAGGGGTGACGACAGTGCGTGGACAAGAAACGAGAGAGAGAATTATGGAAGCAGCTATACAGGTGATCGCCGAGGAAACAATTGAAGGACTGAGTACCCGAAAGGTTTCAAGCATCGCAGAAGTCAATCTTGCTGCGATTCACTATCACCATCGCTCCAAAGAGGGAATGCTCATAGATCTATCCAGGCACATTCTGAACAACTACGTACTTCCAAGACTCGAACCACTAATCGATCAAGCTAAGCAACCCGTTGAGATTGCCAGGGATCTCTATGCCGAGGTGCTGAAGCTTTATTCCGAAAGATCTGACATAATGGTTTCTCTTGTTTATCTTTGGCTTCATGGAATGAAGAACAAAAGGGTAAGAGAGATTCTAATCAACGCAAGAGCCGACTTCTACGATAGAGTCGAGAGGGCTCTAGGAGCTTCTATGTCCATGAGGAGAGCTTCCAAGGTATCCCATCGCCTCTTAACCTACATGGCGGGTAAGGTTATGGAGATGTCCGTCGATGGAGAGATGTCCGACGAAAAAGAAGTAGATGAGATAGCAAAACTCCTTTCATGAACTTGTCGGTATGAGGATTATTCATCACAGGAGCAGATACATATATTGCCATTCCTGTCAAGGAGCAGGAAAAGACTTCGCTTCTCAGTTAAGAAATCCTAGATTCAGCTGTATCCCCACGAAACTGTAAGCAGGAAAAGGGTTGAAAGAGGCGAGATCGTCTTTGACTTCCCACTTCAGTGTGCCGACCAGTTCAATACTTTCAATATTTACAAAGTAAAACTTCTTGTCAATATCCAGTCTTCTCCTCGCTGAGAACCCCACAGAGGTGTAGCTTTTCTTTTCAGTCTCGCCGGCTACCTTCTGAAATCTTCCCAGAGTGGCACTGACAGTACTCAAATAGTTGTCAAAGAATACTTCTGTTTTCAGTTGCCCACCAAGGAAGGATGCGTCAGGCGCAGAATATTCATACAGGCCGCTAACTTCCAGATACACAACATTGAAGTCATATCCTAACTCTGCAACCACCCTCGCTTCCTCCAGTGAAGAAAATGAGACGCGGGACGCGACATGAAAGTTGCCATCGTAGCCAAGAGTGAAGTATGAACCCTCATCGATGAACCAACCGGCCTCTAGAAAGGGAAGTATGCCGATCCTCAATCCCACATCTTTGAAACCCAGCATAGCCTTCACCGATCCGGGAGACAGTATTCTTGAAGAGTGAGTTGATCCAAATGACATCACAGAAATTAAAAAAAACACGATCACCATAATATATACTCTTCTCATAGGACACCTCAGTTCCAAAATATACATAATGAGTATACAACAGATTTGCCATTATTCTCCGGCGGAGGGCCAATATGAAGACAACAAAATTCTGGGTTCTTGGGTATTTCATAGCAATCTTCATGACTCTTTTTCTCTTTCCTATGACTTCTCGAGTCTTAGGCTTGGCATTTATATTCTCGCTAATAATCAATACACCGGCACGGTTCGTCAGCAGAAAGATCCCTAAAGGAGCTCTCAAGATCATCACAGGTATTGCCCTTCTTACATTCATGGTCTTCCTAATATACAGCGCTATTCCAATAACCATAAGAGGAGTGAGCAGCCTATCTACCGAGTTAGGTTCATTGTTCAATGACGGAGCGTTTGACAAGTGGTTAGAGAAGCTTCCTCCTTTTGTTTCCGAAATTACAGTCGATATCGTTGAAAGTGCGTCTCAGTGGCTGAGTGATGCAGCGATCACGATCGGACAGTACGTTGCATCAAACATAACTTCATGGATTACCGGAGTTGTGCTGCTTATCATAGCGGGATTTGTTATTGCTCGCAGAACCGGTTTGATTCAAAAAGTCGCGCCAATACTTTTTCCCGGTTGCGACCAGAATAAGGTTGGCAGTTTTTTTGACTCACTTTACAAGGATTTTCAGACCTACATAGGTGGCCAGCTGATCATTGCGCTTTTTGTAGGGACCATTATTGGTATCGGATCTGCAATAATCGGAGTCCCAAACGCAATATTCCTCGGATTGCTCGCCGGAATAACGAATTTCATCCCGTATTTGGGAGTAGTACTTACATCCATTCCAATGATAGTGCTTTCTTTCGTCAGCAAGGGTTTTTGGGGGGTTGTCGGAGCCATTGTTCTGCTTGTGTTCGCAAACCAGATAGAGATTTGGTTTCTCTCTCCGAAAATCCTGTCGAATATAGTCAAGATCAACTGGTTCATAGTTCTTGTATCTATAATTGGATTTGGAGAACTCCTAGGTGTCTTCGGAGTGGTTTTTGCCGTTCCAATTCTGATATTCGTCAAGAGATTCTGGATGGACTTCGTCCTCAAGGAAAGGGGTGAAAACAATTGGGAATCTACGATAGAGACTGGTACAAAGAAAGTCAAAGAGGAGAATCCCCAACTCCAGGAAGAAAACCAGACAAATTCACAAAAGGACTGATTGTTGGTTTAGTAGTTGGATTCATCATCGGGTTCCTGGTCTTTGGCTTTATTTGATCAAGTACAAAAAAGGGGCGGCTAGCTGGTCGCCCCTTCTGAGTACCGGTCAACACATAGGCACACAGTTTCATCTAGAAAACGTAAGATACATAAGGCCTTATTTCGAAAATCGGTTTGTCATAACCACCGTTCTTCTTGAAATAACCTCCGAAATAAATCGAGAAGTCGCTTCCGAAAGTGAAGTCCCTGTAAGGAATCATTATGTTCAGTGTCATGATATTTGCATTTACGGTCTCACCGACGGGGCCACTCCAATCTTCCGGATTCGTAAACTGACCGGGGTCGTCTTCAGGTTCTTCCATGTTCAAGTATGGTGTCTTAAGAGTAACCTCTCCCTGTTTGAAATGATCATAAACGAAGGAGATTGAAAGCCCGTTCGTCATTATCGCATTAGCCATAAGAGAAAAACCGTTCAGATCAGGGCCATATTTGAAGCCGAGCGGATAGTCCGTGAAATCCCTGCTTCCGGGAAGTTCGGATTTTGTGTAGATTCTGTTTGTAAATGTGAGAAGCGGCTGCCAGCGATTGTACATCCACGTGTCTGTATGATAGAGCTCCACAGAGGCAAGAAGCAACGTTCCCTTTATATCCGTCGCGTATCTAAGACCCCCACCGTAAGCCAGGGCCGTTGGTTTGCCCCGCGCTCCGGCCTCTGTCGAACCGAACGAAACGTCATCGATGGCGATTTCTCCGTAGGCCTCGATTCCCTTAAACGGCGCTAGAGAAAAATCGAGCGAAGCCATGACGTTGGAGAAATCTTCACCGTAAGTATTGTGGAAGATGATGAATGGGTTGGCGTCGTTCAAATCCGGGTGCTTCCCACCGACAACATTGATCTCGCCTACCCCGACCCTTCCCCAGCTTGCAAACTGAACATCGAACCGATGCCCTATGATCGTCTTCGCTCCTTCAGTGTATGGTCTTCTTTGATTGAGATCCCACACCTTTCCCTGCTTTATCCATTCTTCATCGTTCAGGAGAGAAGTCGGGGTAATGACCAGAAAAGAATATGTGAACCGGCCGTTTTTCCAGAGGGGAGTAGTATATGAAGAAGAGATATTATCGTAATAAGATGACGCATCGCTTATTGCAAGTCCATTTCTCATCGGACCCCAGGCAAGTTTATATCTACCTAGAGAAGCGTAGAAGCTTTCATTTGCGTAGGATACATAGCCGAAAGTAGGCCAGCTCATATCTAGCGCCTCGATTTTTCCTTCAAAAAACTCCACTGGAAAATTCATGTAGGGCTTCGAATCAAAATCATCACCGTGACTAATGTAACTCCGATAGTCTTTTCGAATATCTAGATTTATATACCCTGTGATATAGTCGGATACTTCACTTTCAAAACCCAGTACAAGCCAGGGCTTCAGAGTATCATAACGGTATCTCAAATAGAGCGGAACCACGGATTTTAGCCAGCCCTTCTCCTTGAAAGGCTCGAAATTGTGGATGAGGAACTGAGGAGTAACTCTCAAGTGGATTTCTGTTCCTGGAGAAGTCTTCACAACGGGCTGCTTAAGCTGGACTGTAGCAAAACCCTCAGGAATCCCTGTATTAGGTGTAAAGAGAGTTTTTCCTTCAATCAAGTTTCTGCCCAAAAACAAGTCATATTGATCTGTACCCTTGAATATCAACGTACCCTGGCTTGCAAGAATTGCCACCGACAACACCAAGAAAAACAGCAAAACAATCTTCTTCATCGGAATTACCTCCCTAAAATAGTGAAAAACCTTTTATGAAACCCACGTTAATCCAGAAATCAATGTGATCGGCGAAAATTACTTTACCGCCAGCAAAGAGCGCTGTATCTGGGCAGTAAGCGAAGAAACTCGCCAAAGACAGAATCATAGATCTGTTGATCGGTTTCTTTGGACCGTACCAGTTCTGGTCAAAAGGTGGCTCATAAGGAGAATCGATATTGGCTGAGCCAGTTCTGAGAAGCTCTGCCTTGACGCTAAGAGATATATTCTGACTCTCGTACTCGATGCCGACAAGGCTCAACGTTGAGTCAGGTCCAAAAGGAAATCCAAAAAAACCAGTGATAACTGGCCAAGAATCAAGATGCAAGACATTGAACCGGTATTGATAAGTGAACTTGCCGATGCTTATACCCCTATTGTAGAGATAGGTGGTTGCGTGGTAGTGTTCCATCCGCACTCTAAGTCCGCCGCTATTCAGAAGTGTTTGATCTCTGACTTCGTTCTCCGCTTCAGTGAATCTCAGTCCGGAATAGGGCAAGCCATCAGATATTTTCCATGAAAAACCTGCAAGCCAACCAAAGGCCGTGGGATTGGAATTAGGACTCTCCGTCGAAAGTCTGAAATCATCAAGTGTAAACTCACCGTAGGCAATAGCGCGGTCAATCTTAACCTCGGCCGCTATGGTTGCAGTTACGTTTGAATGATCCTGATAGGTATGATGATAGATTAGAAATGGCCCAATATCCTGCAGATCAGGATAGACACCGTAAACGAGGTTTTCTTCGCCAAAAGTGACCTTGAGATTGTCGTTCATATATCCGAACCGGTGACCAAGGAGTGTCTTGGGTCCCCCGCTAACTGTTCTGTCGGAAGATATAACAAAGAAATTATAAAGATACTCCCCTGATTTGGCTTTTCCATTCAACTCAATCCACAGGTGATCAAAATACGGCAGAGTATTTGAGAGAACAAAACTGTAAGTAGAACCACCAAGACTCAGTTTTCGCCTGCCCAAAGAGATCAGCGAATTCTCATCTCTTCTCTCGAAGTAACCGAGCCTGGGAAAATTCATGTCTACCGAAGGAAGGAAATTTGTCGTCGACAGCGGGAGATTCGAGAACCAGTTGCCCATCAAGTAATCGGAAAACTCCTGTCTCAGATCCATATTCAAATACAGCCTTGACTTCCCCAGGGAAATCTGCATGCCGCCCGAGAAGATTGCAGGAACACTCAAATAGCGATTGAGGTCTTCAAGGCTTGGCTTGTAGCTGTTGCTGACTGCAGGAAAGCTGTTAATCGACAGTGATGGTGACAGAATCACATGAAGTCCAGTGCTCCCAAGAGCCACTAGTGGTATGATAAGCATCAAAAGCAGCGCATGTTTTTTCGACAAGAGATTCACCCCCACTAGAATTCTACACCAGGAGGTTTGATATTCAGTGCGTGTTTCTCTTTTTAGAACCTCTTCCAGCATCCGTGAGATCTTTACCGAAATATTCATATATTCAAATCTCAGCATCACCGCTCTCTTTAGTCAGCTTTTTCACGGCAAAGGCTTTTCAGCAATAGAGATCGGGATTCTGATGGCGGTCACTCCTACCCTCTCAATTATTGCAAATCCTTTTTGGTTCAGGCAATCAAGCAGGGCAGGCGGACCAACTGTCATGGGAATAGTCTCTATTGTATCGGCAGTCTCTGTCTGGGCAGTTTTCTTCTCACCAACCTTTGAAACTTCATTGATCGCAATGTGTTTCTTCTCATTCTTTGTTGTGAGCATAATACCTATCGCTGAGTCTGTGGTCGTTCCTTCTTTGAGAAACAAGGGCAAACGCTTTGATCGCGTGAGATTGTTCGGAACGGTTGGCTATTCCATTACCGCCCTTATCTCGGGAATCGTGTTGAAGTACGGATTTGTCTTTTTCTTCATAATGGCCACAGTGTCATTATCTACAGTAGCCTTGGTTAGTAGAGCCTATCCGACTGGCCGGAAGCTAAAAAGGACAGATGAAGAGACCGATCGATCATCTTTGCCACTTCAGTTTTACCTGCTTGTACTGGCCGGTGTCGCATCCATTACTATTGGAGCCTTCGGATCAACTTTTCTGCCTGTTTTAACTAGTGAAAGGGGCTTCAGTGTTTCCTCAGCAGGGTTCGCGTTTTCGTTGATGGCTTTTTCGGAAGTTCCCTTCCTTTTCTTCGCAGAAAATTTGGTTGAGAGACTGGGTAACACGCGCCTTCTCGTGATAGGAATCTTTGCAACAGGTCTTCGATGGTTTTTGACATCCATGGCGACTTCTTTTCCCATCTTTCTACTTCTTCAAATGCTTCACGGCATAAACTACATCGTAGTCTATTACTCTGTCATGAATTACATTCACACAAGATTTGAAGCCAGCAAAGTCACCAGGGCGCTCACAATCTACTGGATGTCGACTACCGGACTGAGCTATCTTCTTGGCTCCGTACTTGGCGGGGTGCTCATTCGTACATTTGGGATTGTAAGGGTGTACAACGCTACAGGAATAACCGGTATGGCGATTGCCATCTTCTTCTCGTTGATATTTGCAGCGTTTCACAAACGAACTGCCTTCACAAAGCGTTAACTCTAATGCCGATAAATATGGTATACTTAAAATACATAATTTCTATTGAGGGTGATACAGTGAAAGGGAAGAACCGCATAAAGCAAACAATGATAGATATCTCTATGGACATAGACGCCTATCTTGAGAAGGACCCGACAGCTTCAGGTAAATGGCACATAATTCTCTTCTCTGCGGGTTTTCACGGCCTCTTGCTATACAGGATTTCTACCCTTTTCTGGAAAAACAAGCTTGGGTTCCTCGCAAGAGGCTTACATTACGTTTCAAGGATACTTTATTCAATGGACATTCACCCTTCAGCTCGAATAGAAGGCGGCGTTGTAATTGATCATGGTGTGGGAGTTGTTATAGGCTCGACAGCTTCAGTGGGAACTGGAACGCTGATATATCACGGAGTTACTTTAGGCTCAAAGAACGTAATGAAGGGAAAGCGTCACCCGGACATTGGCCGAAACGTTGTACTTGGGGCGGGGGCGAAGATTCTTGGCCCAATATATGTTGGAGACAATTCTAAAGTCGGAGCGAACAGCGTGGTGCTTGAACACGTCCCTCAAGACTCTCTTGTTACCGGGATACCGGGGAGAGTCCATAGGATATCTGAAAGACTGGGATCACGACAATGAAAACTGTTGATTCTTTAATAGGCAACACCCCGATCATTAGGCTTCGATCTCTTGGAGATGCTTCATCGATAATGCTTAAAATTGAGAAAAATAATCCCGGAGGAAGCATAAAGGATAGAACGGTGCTTGGAATGATTCTTGAAGCCGAGAGAAGTGGCGCTCTCAAAAACGGGATGACCATAGTGGAGCCAACTAGTGGCAACACGGGAATAGCCATCGCAATGCTTTCCGCTTCTAGAGGTTACGGGTCGGTTATCTTTATGCCCGAATCGGCAAGTATCGAAAGAGTTAAGCTTATGGAAGCCTTTGGTGCAAAAGTGATAAGAACTCTCGCTGATAAAGGAATATCCGGTTCATATGACGAAGCCAAGAGCTTTCTCCGGAATAATCCCGGTTCAATAATGCTTGATCAGTTCAATAATGAGGCTAATCCCTTTTTTCACTTCTCTACTACCGGTCCTGAGATTTTTCGGCAGGTCAACCGAGAGCTTGACGCTTTCATTTGCGGCATGGGAACGGGAGGAACAGTGACCGGGATTGGACGCTTTCTCAAAAAGGAAGCTCAACGTATTCATATTGCCGGCATCGAACCTGCAGGTTCGCCCTTCATTTCGCAGGGTAGATCAGGCTCTCACAAAATTCAAGGAATCGGCCCCGGTTTCAGACCGAAGGTTCTCGACCTATCAGTGCTGGACGAAGTAATAACAGTTGAGGACGAAGAAGCTCTCTCTATGATGAAATGGCTTCACAGAAAAGAGGGGTTGATGGTCGGAATATCGTCCGGAGCCAACGTTGCCGGCGCTCTCAAACTCGCCGAAAAGGGCTTTCGAAGAATCGCAACCGTTGCTCCGGACACTTATGAAAGATACCTAAGTCTGACCTAGAAGTATCGATCCTATGGGCAATCGTGCGTATAGTTTGCTACTAGATTCACCGGACCAGCCATTTTGACAACGATTACTTCTCCACACACTATCCCATAAGTTTCGTTGAGATCCCAGTCTCTGAAAGTGTACCCCTCGATTTTCGGAGCGGTAACAACAACCGTGGCTCCTTCATCATGCCACCCTTCGCCAGGTATTTCATGTTCATATCGGGCCGATGTAGCAATATTCAAGTAATAGGTCACTAAAAATCTTGCAGTTAATTTCAAAGAGTGATCCATGAGGATTTCTCTATTAGGTGAAGTCTCCCCGTCGTCCCACTCGATAAAGCTGACCCTAACATCATCTCCGACAGGCTTTCTATAATCAAACTCTTGAAGTTCATCTATTTCAACTACTAGAGTCTGATCCCTTTCAACAACATAATCCAATGGAATGTTCAGGTCTTGACCATCAATAGAAACCTTGGACGAGACTATCAATTCCTTGTCGGAGACAATTCCCAGAATCACAGGCGGGACTACGGTGGTAAATTCCCATATGGGGCCCTCTGTTTCGTCTTCACCGTCTGAAGCAACGACCTTCCAGTAGTAGTGGGTTCCCTCCTCAAGGTGAACCGGTGTATAAGTCTCTCCGGAAACTCCTGAAGCAACAAGGACAGGATTCGGAGTCTTACCGAGATAGACATCGTACAACAAAGAATCCCCATCAAGGTCTCCGCATGACCAGCTAAGTGAAGTGTTTGTCGGAACAATTGTTTCGGCCATTTTGGGGACAGGATCGAATGGTATGCTAGGTGGTCTATTGACATCAATTACGGTTATCTCGAAGCTTCCTGAAGAAGACGCTCCTTCTGAATCGCTTACAGCGATCTCAACATCATACGTTCCTGAACTCTCGTAATTGGCAGCGAAGACGTATTGAATGCCTTCAATAACTCCCACACCGGTGATTAAGGCGAAGGTAATCTCATCCCCATCGGGATCAAATGCATAATCAAGAAGGTCCAGATAAAGGGTCTCGTTCTCTTTGATTGTAAAATCAGGAATGACTATTTCGGGAGGCTGATTCGAGTCAAACACTGTGACCAGAAAAGTGCAGCTCCCCTGGCCCCCTTTGCCGTCCGACGCCCGAACTTCTACCTGGTACACTCCAACTTGCATTTCTCTTGCATCGAAAAACAGTTCTGTTCCAATTATCTGCCCAAACTGACCTACTAGCTCATAAGTAAGAGAGTCACCGTCAGGGTCTGTCGATAATTCGCTCAAGTCTATGGTCATTTCCTCGCCGACTGAAATCCGAAGATCACTGATTTCTATAGAAGGAGCTCTATTGTTATCTATAACCGTCACCTTGAACCTTCTGAAATCTGAATCACTCCCGTTACTTGCTTGTAGTTTTACCCAGTACTCTCCAGCTTCATCATAACCGGGAGCGTAAAGATAATAACTTCCCTTGATCTCGCCAACTCCTTCCAAAACCTGAAAGTTCAGATCTTCGGCGTTCCCTGACAAAATGTAACTGGCCAGCAATAATTCAAGAGTTTCTCCCTCAGTGACAACCTGAGGATCTATCTGCTTCAGTAATCTAGCTCTGGGAACCAGACATGAAGAAGAAACCATCAGAACGATTAACAAGCAAAGAGTGATTCTCAGAATGTTTTTGAGACCCATTTCAAACCTCCGACTTATTGTGCTTTGAGAACCAGCAGAGCTCCAGTGTTTTTTCCTGTCTGCCAGTCTTCCTGAAGCAAAACAGCGATTTCCTTTCCGTTGAAAACAATATCTACCGGATAGCCATCTAACTCTACATATTCTATCGTATTTCCTCTGCTATCCAAAATCTCAAGTGTTCCAGTAATGGTCTCAAGAACGTAAATTCTTTCCCCGTTATGAAAGACTTTTATCGGGCCACGACCTAATAGATCATAATACTCCGTCCGGTAACTTGAAAGTTCCACAGTCATTATCTGGTCTTCGCCGGTCAGAGCAACCCATATCTTTCCATTATGGACTATCGGGAAATTCGGATACCTGCCAAGGTAGACTGTGTGTATTTCGCTGAAATCAGTTTTGGAAAGGATCTTCAGACTCTCCTCAACGTAGGAGATAAGAAAGAGCCTATCGCCTTCGAGATGTATGTATGAAGGTCTCTTTCCGATATTCACTTCCTTTACCAGATTTCCCCATTCATCGAATACTAGCAGTCCCTTTTCGGTTTCGTGAGACCGGGTTAACATATTGTAATTGTGAAAAAGCGAGACGAAAAAATGCTCTGAATCCTCTGCCACAGAGAGTCCAATCACCGGGAGTTTGTGCCTCTTGATTATCTCTCTCTTAGCAATATCAAGCACTAGGAACTCATAGTCATTTGTGAGTATTCCGATTTTTCCATCAATGAACGATCCCGTAATCAGTCTGCTCGATGTTGGAATCTCATCGATCTTCTTCCATCTACTCGGATGTAAAGAAGCATCCACGACAACCAGCCTACCGCTGTAGAATCCAAAGCAGTACAGCTTCCCATCTCTACAGATTAGATCATTAATTCCGTCATTTCTCATAGTATCGAAAATCGTGATGGGCCTGAAACTGGCGTCGAAAACAACTAGTTCAGAGTCGCCTTTTACAAGAGTAACGTAGTACGTTCCGCTGCTGTTTTCGACCTCAACAATTCTCGAGGGCATAACTCCAAGGGGATATCTTTGCCCGAAAGTGATCGTTCCGAGTACATTACCTTTAAGAATCACGATGAAAAGAAGAAAGAGCATCATTGATCTTTTCAAGGGCGCTTCACCACATATACCAGAAGATCTTCTTTGAAACTCGACGCGATATTGAAATCATGGGTGTAAACATCGATCTTGTTACCCCTTATAGAACTACCGGTGTCCTCAACAACAAAGAATCCCTTGTTTGGAGAGGACGAGAAAAACGGAATATAGACAATCGAGCCAAGAGGAATTACGCTGGGATCGGCGGCAACCGTTCGATATCCCTTCACGAAATCCCCACTTGCAGTCATTTTGAAAGAAGGCGATGTCGGATTCTTTGCATCATCCCACTCAGTGTACATTGTAACCTCAAAAGTTCCCACATTATCGAAGATTATATCGGCTGGATTCACAGGGACATCTGCCTTCCAGAATTCAAAGTGGAGATTTCCCTTTGCATCTGATGCCAATCCAATGGTGTCTCCAACCCTTACAAAATCACCCTTGATAACCGTTCGGCTTCCCAGGCGTGCATAGACAGTCTTAAGGTTGTTCCCATGATCGACAACAACCATCTCACCGTAAAGATCGTTTACACGCTCCGAGAGAATAACTTTACCGGGAAGAAAGGCGGTTATCCTGGAATTCGGCGGGACGGTCAGATCCATTCCCGGGTTGGCATAGCCGTAATCATAGCTTCCGAAGTTCGATTCAATTGAATCAACGAGAAAGTCTACCCCAAGATTCAAGCCGAAATGAGTAGCGATTGATGCCTTAGCCATGAGATTATCCAGTGAGAGAGGTATCTTTATCTCATCCCCTCGGAATATTAGGTCCCAGTTCTTGACCTGAGGATTCATTTCCTTCAGCTGATCTACTGTGACACCGTAAGCCTGTGCAATGTTCCACAGACTGTCGCCCGATTTGACTATGTATGACACGTAAGACATTGGTTCTATGGTCTCGTAAGCTGCCGCGCCAAGTCTGCTGCGAATATCGGAAATCTCTCCAAGAAAGGTGGTCATTGTCACATAATCCCTTTGTTCAGGCTGTTCCTGTTGCTCAATAGCCTCCAGATTAACCGCAAGCTCGCGTGTCCTGGAGTCCATTTCCTCAATCCTCAATACCAGTTCGTTGAAAACCTCTGCATCTATAACGGCCGATCCAACAGTCTCTTCAAGTTCTGCAAGCCTCCTTGCAATCGAATCATATCTTGCGCTATCGATGGCTGAAGTATCCGTTCTTGCTGCAAGCTGCTCGATCTTTCGCACGAGTTCTTCGTATTTCCCGTCATCTCGCTCAGGCTCCTGTTGAACAACAACAACTTCAGTGTTCTTTATCTCTTCTATTCTTCTGAGGAGCTCTTCGAATTTCGCCTCATCAATTGAGCTGTCGTAGCTACCCACTTCGGAGATTCTCTGGACGAGCTCTGTGTATCTTGAAGAGTTCAGAGATTCTAGGGCCTGGACTTTTCTGTTAAGATCGTCGATCTCCCGCGTCATTATGTTGGTTTCTACCGAGCTGATCAATACTCCGTCGATCTTGTCATAGAGCGTCTTAACGATTGCTGCAGACGAGGCGGAGTCTATAACCGATTCAGCAAGCATATTCTTTATTATCTGAAGTTCTGCTCTCAGCGCTTCAAGCTCATCATAGCCTGCATAGGTGGGCTCTATTGCTTGAACAAAGTTTATGCGAAAGGCAAGCTCCTGTACAGCATCTTCAAGCTCAACTATCTTCCTTTGACTAAGAGCAATAGAGTCAATCTTCCCTTCAATAGCATCCATCTTTGCAAGAAAATCATCTCTAGTAATGAACGGAGAGTTACACCCCGTGAAGAGCACGAAAACAGGTATAAGAAGAGTAAGAAGGGTAACCTTTTTCAACTGAATCAACCCCCTCCCGCGGGAATGGTAATAAACTCAAGAGGCAGAAAAGTCATTTCAATCTCCCTGCCCTTGAAAAACTCCTTCAAGAGACCCAGACCGGAAACCAAATAATCATAATCGCCCAACACCTCAATAACAATAGGCGAAATTTGAGTAGGTACATCATCAATTATAACAGTTGCTCCTACGCAACGCACGTAAGTATATGGCATTATTCTCTTCCCATTTAATGAGATCTTAGTTGCCCTCAAGGCATATATTTCGTTCAGAATCATAAGGATATCGCTGTCATGGATAATGCTACTTCCTTTGAAGCCAGATTCAATTCTTATTCGTACACCTTTTCCAACCTCTTCCTCGTAAAACTCACTCCGAGTACTGTAAGGGACAACAGTTCCCGAAACGGCGTTTTTGACATCAACCATACTGGATTCTACAAGCGACTTGAGCTCTTCCAGCTGCCACTCAAGAGAGACAATCTTTCCTCTTATTCCCTCTATCTGGGTCGAGTAGTCTAGAGTCTCTCTTCTATCCAGTGAAGTGAGAAGATTCCGAATGTTTTGCATATCATTTGAGAGATTTGTCAACGAGTCCCCAACGGAAGTACTGCTAACAGCAGCCGAGACTGAGTTCAGGTTTGCAATAATCCCCTGAAAATCGGTGATTATCTTCGAAAGATCCTGTCTCACTTCAAGAGAAGAGAGTGAGTCGAGATTCAGGTTGAGTTGGGAAACTCTTTCGGACATGGTCTGAAGTTTGTTCTCTATTTCCCTTGTACTGAGACTTGAAACCATTTCATCGCCAAACTGCCTGAGAAAGTAGATGTTCAAGAAAGCACCCAAAGCCACAATAATAATGAAGATAACAAAGAGAACCCAGATTCCTTTCAAGTCTTTCACTCCAAAACAAAAGCGGCGGCAACTCCGGCCGCCGCAGAGTCTACGACACTATTTTACCTTTTCCTTCAGTTCCTTTCCAGGTACGAATTTAGGAACTTTTCCGCCCGGTATCGTAATGGGCTTCTTGGTTCTCGGATTGACACCCTTTCTGGCCTTCCTTGAAGCTACCATAAATGTGCCAAAACCAACGAGTCTCACAACATCACCTTTAGACAGTGTCTTTTCGATGATCTCGATCACTGTGTCAAGGGTCTTTCCAGCATCTTTCTTAGTAACACCCGTTTTCTCAGCGATTTCAGCGATGAGTTCTTTTTTGTTCATACTGTTCCCCCCTTCGCATGAGATGTCGCTATTATTCTACCACTCAGAGCTCAAATTACCAAACTCCTTATAGAGGGCGATTCTAGCCTTCATCGGGAAGAAATCGGCCCTGAGAGTTCTGATTCGGCTTCAGGCTCGCGATTTGGCCTTCAAAGCTGTTAAGCCGTCGTCAGGCAGGCGAATTGAGTGTATAATTGCTAGTGGAGGTGGTTCTATATGAAGAAACTCATTATTACAGTTTTAGTGGTGTCTCTAGCCCTCGTATCTTTTGGCATCAATTACATAAATCCAGTTGGTCCTACTCTAATTCCAATTGCTGAGTTACTCTCCTCGGATATCTCTAATGAAGTCCCGGGTCTCGAAATCAATTTGTGGAGAAGCGTAGACGAAGCGATTTCAATGCTGGTTACAGGGAGGGCACAGATAAGCCTTCTTCCCGTAACCGTCGGAGTTAAGCTGGCAGCTTCTGGAGTAGATATTAAGCTCGCGGCAGTGAGCATGTGGAATGGCTTCTATTTCATATCTACAGAGAAGCCGATAGATGATATAAAAGACCTGGTAGGAACGGTGATCTACACCTTGCAGGCACCCGGTCAGACAGCAGACACCATTCTTCGCGGCGCCCTTGAGTCCCGTGGATATGAAGTCGGAAGAGATGTGTCGATAGTCTACGTAGGCGGCGCCGAGTCTGTGCAGCTTCTTGCGAGCGGAAAAGCCAAGCTCATACTTGTACCTGAACCGTTTGCTTCTCTTGCCGAGGCTCGTGTTCAGAGTGTAATAAGGTCCATGCCGATTGAAGATCTATGGGAAAGCTTCAACGATAGGAGAATCAACATTCCTACATCGGGGATATTCGTAAGCGGTTCTCTCGATAGAAGTGTTGTCGAATCATTCCTTCTCCTTTACCAGCAGTCCATGAGCCTGTCGCTCGCTAATAGGGAGAAGACTGCGGAGATAGTGTCAGAAAAGATGGGTGGCTTCCCCATTCCTGTACTGCAGAAGGCAATGGATACAGCAGGCTTTCTATTTGCAGACTCCGAAAAAGCCAGGGAAGAAACAACGATATACATTGAAAAGCTGCGGGAACTCGATCAGGAACTGACGGGTGATATTGATCTAGATGCTCTCTTCTTCTAGAAGGAAACAGCTTGCGCCAATTCTCTCGGTAGGTTTTCTTCTACTGGTGTGGTTTGTCGCATCTCTGCTGGTTTCAAGCAACCTTCTATTGCCTGGTCCAGGCGAAACAATAGCGGAATTCACGAAAATACTCTCAAGCGCTAGAGGCTGGTCGAATATTGTCGAAACATGCTCAAAGGCTTTTATTGGGCTTTTTCTCGCGCTGGGGATGGCCATGGTGACCGGGTTTCTTATGGGTCTGATCGATGTATTGTATGAATTGCTCAGACCGTTGGTAGTGATTCTCCAGTCTATTCCTATCGTATCCTGGCTTGCTCTGGCGATCTTCTGGTGGGGGGTAGGGTTCTCTTCTCCAGTATATATTGTATTGCTTACGCTATTTCCTATCTTCACAATTAATATTGCAGAGGGAGTCAGAAACGTAGACAAGAAGTTGGTAGAGATGGCAAAAGTTTACAGGCTCTCCAGGAAGGTTGTTCTCAGGAAGATCTATCTTTCCTCTGCCTTTCCCTTCATAGTGTCGTCAATGAGAGTGGGGGTTGGAATCATGTGGAAATCAGTCGCAGTAGCTGAGTTCATGGTTGGGGCATCCGGTATAGGAAGAGCAATGTCCGATGCGAAGTACTCAATAAACACTACCAGAGTCTTCGCTTACACTCTGATCCTTGTGATTCTCGGCATACTTACCGAGAAGCTTCTAGATCTGCTAATAGGAAGGAGTGCCCGCTATGCACTTAAGAATTAGAGATCTGCATAAGCAGTTTGACGGGGAGAAGATAATTGATGGTTTCAGCTACTCTATAGACGGTGATTTCTTCCTAACGATCCTCGGCAGCTCCGGCTGCGGTAAAACCACACTACTGAGAATCATCGGCGGTATCCTGAAGCCCGATAGCGGAACTGTTGAACTTGACAGCAAACGCTTGGGATTTGTATTCCAGGACGATAGGTTAATCCCGTGGTTGACGGCTGCCCAGAATATCTCGATTGTCTCACCTGGGTGCGACCCGGTTGAGTTTCTCTCATTTGTTGGACTGAAGAAGCATAAGAGCAAGTATCCTTCTCAGCTAAGCGGAGGGATGCGCAGGAGAGTCAATATAGCGAGGGCGTTAGCCTTCAACCCTGATATCATTCTTTTGGACGAGCCGTTCAGTTCTCTAGATGTTGTAATTAAGGACAGGCTGATGGAAGACATCCAGAAAATCTGGATGAGGAGGGGAATCAGTGTGATAATGGTTACACATGATCCTGCGGAGGCAGCGAGGCTCTCGACAGACATAATAATCATACAGGACAAACTTTCGAAGACTGATTCTATAGATCTCGGCAGTCCGGAAGAGAGAACAATGGACGAAATCGATCGAATAGCTCGTAGCCTGTTATCTAGAATGAAGGAATCTTCTTCATTTGTTCAATGAAACGTGAGTAAATTGAAATAGCAGTGATGTAGTATTTGCTGGCACAGAGGTGATTGAAATGGCGAAAATCCATGAGTTAATCGTTGATCTGAACAGCTTCGAATTCAAGAAGACGATAGATGTCGTTCTGGACCCAGACTTCACAGAAGAGATAAAGCTGACAAGCGCTGCAGAGACCCACATCGAATTGTATAAAGATAAGGATTCGATCATTGTAACAGGTTCGGTGAAAACAATCCTCGAAGAGAACTGCGCAAGGTGTTTGAAAGAAGTCTCAATCCCGATTGAAGGAACAATTGAAGCCACCTACGTACTTCAAGACAGTGTTGTTTTTGCAGAAGACGGCACAAGCGCCGACCTGGATAATGTTCTGAGGCTTGAGGGAGATCTGCTGGACTTGTCAGAACGCGTTATTGAGGCTATAATTGTTGAGGTTCCTCAGAAGGTTCTGTGCGAAAAAGACTGTGCAGGTCTGTGTCCATATTGTGGAGCAAACCTTAACGATGAGCAAAACCATTCGTGCCAGAAGAGGGAAGAGATTCAGGATGAATGGCACAAGGCTATTTCCGACCTGAGAGAGAAATTGAAGAGCTAGATATAGGAGGGATTAGAGTGGCCGTTCCAAAGCAAAAGCGAAGCAGGAGCAGAACCCGCTTGAAGCGCGCAAAGACATATAGTGCGATCAAAGTGGCTGTTTCTACATGTCCAAACTGCGGCGAACCAAAACAGCCACACAGAGTGTGCCTGCACTGTGGCTATTATGGAGGAAGACAGATTCTTGAGATTGGTGAGTAACAGATGCAAGGCGTAAGAATTGCCCTCGATGCTTTTGGTGGAGATAATGCTCCCGAAGTTAACATAGACGGTGCTTTTCTTGCTCTCGAAGAGTTTCACGATCTTGAGATAGTTCTGGTAGGAAAAGAAGAAAGTCTCAAGCCTTTGCTGAAAGAGACGCCTGAAAGCTCAAGAATTCGAATAGTTGATGCGGGAGAGGTTTTTCCGATGTCGGAGAAGCCTTCTCTTTTGCTGAGAAAAAAGGAGACCTCTCTTTACAAAGCCGCACAGCAGGTGAAAGACGGAAAGGTCGATGCTCTTGTTTCTGCAGGGAATACGGGCGGGGTTCTTGCCGCCGCACTTTTCATTGTGGGAAGAATAAAAGGCGTTGATCGAGGCGCTATCGCCGTTCTAACTCCCTCCAAGAATGGATTCACCATACTGGTCGATGCCGGAGCAAACTCCGAAGTCAGGTCTGAGCACCTGCGCGACTTCGGCAGAATGGGCTATGAATACGCGAAGCTTCTCGGAAGAACCAACCCGAAGGTTGGGTTGCTTAATGTTGGTGAGGAGCAAGAGAAAGGTACTGAACTCACTAAGCAGGCATTCGACTATCTGAAAGCTGAACTTGGCGATGATTTTGCTGGGAATGTTGAAGGCAGTGATATCAACTACGGAGATGTAGATGTAGTTGTCTGCAGCGGATTCGACGGCAACGTTGCCATGAAAGCAATGGAAGGCACGGGAAAGCTGATTTCAGCAACGCTTAAGAAAGAAATCAAGCGGAGCGGTCTTTTCGGACTGATCGGTGCTCTCTTTCTCAAACGCGCGCTGGAACGGCTGAAAAGAGCTATGGACCCGAGTGAGTACGGAGGTGCTTTCATCCTTGGTGTTAAAGGGGCCGTTGTGAAGGCCCACGGCAATTCTAATGCCCTCGCCATAAAGAACGCAATTAGAGTTGCTTACCAGGGAGTCAAGGGCGATCTAGTTAAGAGCCTCGAAATGAAGATTGGAGAAAAGTAGTATGTGCGGCATTGTTGGAATGGTTGGAGAAGACCTCACAATAAGAAAGCTTGTAGATGCCCTGAAGAAGCTTGAATATAGAGGCTACGACTCCGCAGGAGTTGCCGTGAACAGTCGAGAAGGTCTAAGAGTAACGAAGGCCGTTGGAAGGATTTCCGCTCTCGAAAAGATTCTTGGAGACGAGCTGGATTCGAGCGTTGTTCAGGGAATTGCCCACACCAGATGGGCAACTCATGGAGGGCCTTCCGATTTCAATGCACATCCTCATACCGATTGCACGGGAAAGATAGCGGTTGTGCACAATGGTATTATCGAGAATTTCGACGTTCTGCGAATAGATCTAGAAAAGAAGGGCCACATTTTCAAGTCGGTTACCGACACAGAGGTAATAGCCCATCTCATTGAAGACCATTATTCCGGTGACATTGTTTCAGCCGTAAGGCATACTTTGGTGGATCTTGAAGGTGCGTATGCAATTGGCGTAGTTCATCAGGACCATCCCGACGTAATCGTTGCAGCTCGCAAAGGGAGTCCCCTTGTCGTAGGATCTACTGGCGAAAGCGGCTATCTTGCCTCAGACGTTACGCCTCTATTGAAGCATATTAGAGACGTCTACTTCATTGATGATGGAGAACTTGCCGTAATTCGTCCAGGCAGTGTAAGTATATCCAGATTGGACGGCACATCTGTTAGAAAATCGTCAACTAGGATAACCTGGGGCGAGGACTCGGCTGAAAAGGGCGGCTATGATCATTTCATGCTCAAAGAGATATTCGAAGAGCCACAGACTCTTAGAAATGCTCTCATGTCCAGAATCAAGGATGGAGCTCCCAGGTTCAAAGAGGTTGATCATCTGAAAGAAGAGATCGCGAAGGCTAGATCGATAACTGTACTGGCTTGCGGAACAAGTTACCACGCAGGATTAGTCTTCCAGAGATTCATACAGGACTATTCTGGGATTCGGATAGAAGTTGAAGTGGCTTCAGAATTTCGTTACAGAAGATTGCCGGAAGGATTCAGTGACCTTGTCATAGCTATTTCCCAATCAGGTGAGACGGCAGATACTCTTGAGGGGATTCGTAAGGCGAAAAGACTTGGAACCAGAATCATATCTCTTACAAATGTTGTTGGGTCCACAATTTCGAGAGAGAGCGACGCAGTGATTTATATAAATGCCGGTCCGGAGATAGGTGTGGCAGCCACCAAAACTTACGTCGCACAGGTTGCAGTCCTGCTTCTTCTGGGAGCCTGCATCTCCAGCATCATAGGTCAAAGCAGTTCAGATATCGCAAAGATTGTTAATGAGCTGGAAGGGATGCCCACGGTTTTTGAGAATACACTCCCAGCCGCTAACGAACAGTGTAAAAGACTGGCAGCGGAATACTCCGATTTCAAACATTTCATGTACATGGGCAGAGGGTATAGCTATGCAACTGCCCTTGAAGGCGCCTTGAAGCTCAAAGAGATCAGTTATATTCACGCAAGCGGTTATCAGGCCGGAGAGCTCAAGCATGGCCCTATAGCTTTACTGGATAAGGACTTTCCGGTCTTTGCAATAGTTCCTGAGGATGAATTGAAGTCGAAGATGATTTCCAACATAATGGAGACCAGAGCAAGAGATGCAAAGGTTCTGGCTATCTGTTCAGAGAACGATAAAGAAGTCTCAAAGACCGTGAACAGTCGTATCGAGGTTCCTCGTGTTCTCGATCCCCTATATCCGCTGGTGATGTCACCTTATCTGCAGCTCTTCGCATACTACATCGCGGTTAAGAGAGGGCTAGATCCAGACAAACCGAGAAACCTGGCTAAGAGCGTCACTGTTGAATAGAGAGAATCAAGATCGATTTTGGCGCGGTTCTGGAAGTGATTTTGCATGGATCGTTTTCTGAAGGGTTTTTTCGGAGTACGGTGAACCGTCAACGGATGACCATGATATGAATAGGAGAATCAATTTGGATAACGTAGTTAAGGAGATCGCAGACATTTTGGATGAAAAGCATGGAGAAGACATCGTAATACTGGACGTCTCCAAGGTGTCAAATCTATCTGATTACTTTGTCGTAGCAACCGCCAATTCTGACCCCCATATGGGTGCTCTTCGAGAGGCGATACTCGAGTACATCGAAAAGGAAACCGTCGAGATCATCTACTATGACAAAGGAAAAGGCTATGATTGGCTGGTAATAGATGGCGGTTACTTCATCGTCCACATATTCAGTAAGAAGGGAAGAGAGTTCTATTCTCTCGAAGACCTTTGGTTGAATGCAAAGCGTTACACATATAGAGATCTCGTCGCTGACGAGGACAACACACGGCAGTAATCGCAGTCGATCCCGGTGCCCCTTCTGTAGGGGTCGATCGGCGCAAAGCCGGAGGAAAACCAAAACGGAGGTGTATTTGTGTCGGTAGTATCTATGAAACAGCTTCTCGAAGCCGGAGTTCACTTCGGTCACAGAACGAGAAGATGGAACCCCAAGATGAAGCCGTATATTTATGGTGAGAGAAAAGGCATCTACATCGTAGACCTTCAGAAGACACTTAAGCTCATTGAAGAGGCCTATGAGTATGTGAGAAATTCTGCTCAGGAAGGTGCAACGTTCCTTTTTGTTGGCACAAAGAGACAGGCTCAGCAAATCGTACAGGAAGAAGCGAAGAGATGTGACTCCTTTTACGTCAACAGCCGCTGGCTCGGTGGCCTTTTGACGAATTTCGCTACGATCAAGAAGAGAATCGAGGCTCTCAAGAACTTCGAAGAAATGGAAGAGTCGGGAAAGCTCGCCGCTCTACCCAAGAAAGAGCAGAGCATGATCAACAAAAGGCTCGATAAGCTTAGAAAGAACCTGAGCGGTGTCAAAGAAATGCAGAAGCTTCCCGATGTTATCTTCATTGTTGACCCCAAACAAGAAGAGATCGCCGTTGCAGAAGCCAACAAACTCGGCATAAAGGTTATCGGTATAGCAGACACCAACTGTGATCCAGATGTAATAGACTTCATAATCCCCGGAAACGACGACGCCATAAGGGCAATTCAGTTGATCGTTCATACCATGGCCGATGCTATTCTTGAGGGCAGAGAGGGTCTAAACGCCGCTGCTCTCGAAACTAAGAAAGAATCGACTGCCGAAAA